>DASQQM010000260.1:0-5401 GCA_035643475.1 Anaerolineae bacterium
GCACACACCAGTGAGACTGCGCTCATGACCCGAGAGCGAGCAAAAGAATTTAAGGAGCGCTACTCTGAGTAACTGCCACGTAAGGTTGTGGTAGGTTCAAGGGGCTTCTTTTGTCTAGTTGGTTCATTTTCAGACATCCAAAGTTCCTTTTTAGACAATTCCTATATAAATCCGAAATTAGTTCTAATAGTATTGTCTTTAGCTTTCGACAAGCATTTATAGCCTGCTTGTATAACAAGCGGACTGTTAGTTGCTTCTTAAGCTCGTGGGTATGTTTTTGATAACCGATTATTAAACCAGCAATGCATGATTGTAGTTGCTTATTCCTTATGCTTAATGGGTATTAGCGTGTTTATGAGCACGTCACCAGATAATTTCATATACTATAAGGCGGTCGCTTCAGAAAGGTTTTGAGGTGATCCAGGTGGATGCAGTAGAGCTACTTATCTTAAACCATATATTGCCATCGGTTGCAGGTTGCGTCCTCTCCCTAGTTATCGTGTTGCTTGTGCTTAATATATTTTCTATCAAGCATCCGGCACTACGGCATGCATTTTTACTTATCCCATTGGTCAAGCCCCTATTCATATTAATTGGGGGCGTACAATGGCGGGCGCTAGATAGGGCATCGGATTTACTCTCCGTCGGAATTCAACTTCCCAACCCAATAGGTCTCATCCCATCTATCGGTGGGCCTATGCTCAGGTCACATGGCGTATATGTGGTAAGACCTGCAATAACCGATCTGTTCTCAGCAGTAATCGTTGTTGCCCTAATTGCAGCAACCTTACTTTTTATCATTCGCTGGATAGGACTTCTTATGTATAAGAAGCGTCTAGCGGCGGGAGAAAGGATAGATAAAGCTAAATATAAAACCATCCTTAGTATAGTGGAGGATTTAAGCCTGAGGGCGGGCGTAAAGGCCCCCGAGGTCATCGTTGCGGACACCCCGTGTCCTTTCATGATTGGGATTAAGAACCCAGTAGTTGTTCTACCCAGCGAGGTTGTAGAAGAGTTAACCCAAGATGAACTTGAAGTCGTTTTAGCCCACGAGATCGCCCACATCAAGAGAAAAGATAATTTCTGGCTCTGGGTTGCCGTTTCCTGCAGGGATCTGATGTTTTTTAATCCAACCGTCTGGCTAATATTTGAGCTGCTTTCCATTGAAAGAGAAAGGGCAGCGGATCATCTAGCGGTAAAAATAACTAAAAAACCGATCGATCTTGCAAGCTCTATCATTAAGATTGCAGAGAAAGTAAATGCTAGTACACTTACTAAACCAGCATGGGCCGTTGCAAGAAACGGTCTTGTATCCAGAGGTAGCCTAGAAAGAAGAGTGAGTGACCTTTTAAAGTTTAAGCCCTATAAAAGGATGGCCCTGAAGATAGTTCCAATTGCATTCTTATTTCTAGCGCTCTCTTACGCAAGGATCACCGTTGATATAAAAATATCGGAAGGAATATTTTTATTCTTCTTCGGCTAATATTTGGTACGGGTGCTCTCGTGCGACCGGGCGGAGGTGAGAGGTAGGCTATAACATATCGATTGAGCAGCACGTGACGCATTTTACGCACGCCCCATGCACCGTGTACTAAATTCATTTTTCGGATAAACTCTGTTATAAGTAAGCCACGAGGCGAGAGCTTCTGGTCCCGAATGGTCCACCAGGTGAGATGTTAGGGTAGACCAATAAACCATATCGATATAGAATTCTTAGAAGAAGTTGTAATTTTTCTACGACCAATTATTCTTTTAGCGATCTTGTCCTAGTAGAAAAGCCGTAGCACTCATCGATTGTTTAAAGAGTGAGCTATAGTATCCTTAAAATATGTGCCAGCAAGGAAGTTGCCATGAGTTTAAGTTCAAATACCGGGGAGAAAAATCCGCAGGGTCACCAACCAATTCGCAATACACGGCCGTCCTGGGATGAGTATTTTCTTAGTATCACCAAGCAGGTTTCAGAACGGTCGACGTGCTTGAGGCGAAAGACCGGCGCGCTGCTGGTGCGCGATAAAAGAATACTGGCGACCGGCTATAACGGTGCACCGTCCGGCATCAAGCATTGTTATGAGGTTGGCTGCCTCCGCGAAACTCAAGGCATCGCCTCGGGAGAGAGACATGAGCTCTGTCGTGGCCTCCACGCCGAGCAGAATGCTCTCATTCAAGCCGCCCTCCATGGTATTGCTGTCGGGGGAGCATCGATTTATTGCACTCACCAACCATGTGTGCTCTGTGCTAAAATGCTCATAAATGCGGGTATAAAAGAGATACTCTATGAGCAAGGGTACCCGGATGCCTTATCTCAAGATTTATTGGATGAGGCGGGTATAAAGGTCTTGCGGCTCTCTTTTGATTAGGGATTGACTGATATTGAGATTTTTTTAGCGAAGCGAGCCTAAAATGGCAACCAAGCTATTGAAATTGCATGTGGTTTATAGTATCATCCAGAAAGCGTGTTTGTATTAAATGTTACAATCAGATAACGATCGTTGGCCACTTTGGGATCAGGAATTCGATGAAACCGAAGGTGAACAGGCTGAAGCTGGAGAGAACAGAGCGGAAGCAAAGAGGTCAACTGAGCACAGAACAACTGATAAGAAAATATCGATAGGTGAGGGGAAGCGGCCTCAGTCAGTAAAATCTCCCTCCGGAGATGCGTGGAAGTATAGTACTATAGGAACGGAGCTACTTGCCGCCGTCCTCATTGGGACACTCATCGGGTGGGCCATTAGCCGGTATATTGGCGGTGGCCCTTGGGCTATAACGGCGGGTGTGCTTATAGGAGCAGCGGCTGGATTGCTGAATTTGTACCGCATCATTGTTGAGCTCGAGCAGAAAGAGGAGCAAGAGCGGCGTGGCTCCTCGAGGTAGGGATAGGCAAAACCCTCGCAAAAAGCCCTCGTTTAATTTAAAGGAGATTTTGCTCTACGGATCACCCCTTTGGATAGGGGCACCGCTTATAGGTCTATTACTTGAAGGCTGGCTGGGCTTAAAAAGTGCCTTAGCAGGGTTACTAATACTAACCGCATATATCGCAAGCGAAGTTTTTGTAAGTGAAAGATCAAAAAGATTGCCCGACAGTACAGCAGTTGCTTTAATTGTTGCAAGTCCTGGAGTAAGGCTTATCGCCCTACTTATAGTAACTTACTTGTTATATCGTTTTACGGGTTTAAACTTGCTCATTTTACTAGCGACAGTGGCGTTCGGTTTCACGGCTGTGCTATTTATAAGCATTAAGAACTGGTTAGTGAATTTATAAACTGGCTAACAGGCCAAGAGAGTAACGGAAAGGGGTTATCGACTTGTCAGCGGAGAGTGCTCATGAAGCTTTAGGCCCAATGCAGCAAATATTTAATGAGTTCAATCTTAAACCACATTCTCAAGGTGGTCATGGGGAAAAAATCTTTGAGGTAATCAATCTTGAGCCGATAAATCGCTTTATTCATAGCCTTAACCTGCCTATTGATATCACCATTAATAAAGCCGTAGTCATGCTTTGGCTTTCCGCTATTATGGCATTTGCATTGATCTATTATGCGGGTCACGGCAGGGGACCAGTTGCCAAAGGGCTCAAGAATGCAATGGAAGCCCTTTTCCAGTTCGTAAAGCTTGATATAATCGATGAGAATTTAGGGCATGCGGGAAAAAACTACCTTCCATTTGTGGGTGGATTGTTCTTCTTTATCCTCTTCAATAACCTACTCGGTCTTATCCCTACTGGTTTCTCCGCTGGTTCAAATTTAAGTGTAACAGCCACCCTGGCTGTTATGGTGCTCATAGTTATTCTCTACACGGGTATGAAAAATCAAGGTCCAATCAAGTACTGGGTAAACCTAGCGCCGGCCGGCCTTCCCAAGCCGCTTTATATACTCATGTACCCGATTGAGTTTATAAGTCTGCTTGCAAAGCCGTTTTCACTGTCAGTTCGACTTTTTGCCAACCTTTTGGCTGGCCACATCGTTATCTTTTCATTGCTGGCCCTTATGATGCTCTTCGGTTTGTGGCTTGCTCCCGTTTCGTTAACTATTGCAACCGCTATATACGCGTTTGAGATATTTGTAGCCTTTATGCAGGCGTATATCTTCACTATTCTGACTTCTGTGTATTTAGGTCAAGCCTTACATCCTGATCATTAATATTTAGGAGCTAAGAGAAGGGAGGTTATTAAATGGAAGGAGTAAATCTTGCACACCTAGGTTCAGGTCTAGCTATCGGGTTGGGTGCTCTCGGCCCGGGAGTTGGTGTAGGCCTTCTCGTAGGTAAGGCTCTCGAGGGTATGGCACGCCAGCCTGAGATGGCCGGTAAGCTACAGGTGGCGATGTTTATCGGAATCGCGATTGCCGAGTCTATCGCACTTTATAGCTTCGTTATCGCAATCCTGCTGTTCACAAAGTAGGTCATTTGGTGTAATGTACAGGATCTAATCAAGAACAGGTGGGATAAAGATGATGGTCGATCTATTACCAAACCTCATGTTCTGGACGGCTGTCTCGTTTTTGATCCTTGTATTACTGCTAGGCAAATTCGGCTTTAAGCCGCTCGCACAGATTTTAGAATCACGCGAGCGCAAGATACGGGAATCAATTGAGCAAGCAGAAAACGCAAGGCTTGAGGCAGAACGGTTGCTCAGGGAATATGAGGAAAAGCTGGCCGAGGCTAGGGCCGAGGCCCAGAAATTTATCGCCGAAGGAAAGCAGTTGGGCGATAATTTAAGAGTTGAAATACTCGGTAAGGCCGAGGAGGAAGCCAAACGCGTGGTTGCCAAGGCGGAGGAGCAAATCAACCGCGATGTTGAACAAGCGATTAAAGAGCTAAGAGCAGAGGTAGCCGATATCAGCGTGTCATTGGCTTCGAAGGTTATTGAGGCAGAGCTTGATAAAAATGCACACGATCAGCTCATCGAAAAATATCTAAGTGAAGTAGGTCGCTTACAATGAGAGAAGAACAGGTAGCGAGGGAATACGCGCAAGCATTATATGAGGCAGCCCTTGGCAACAATGTGCTCGACAAAATAATCCAGGAAGTCGACCTTGTTGGAGAGTTGCTTACCGATCCTGAATTTGAAGGATTCTTCCAATCTATTAAAGTAGATGGTGAGGAAAAGAAAAAGGTCTTCAACAAGGTATTCCTTCATGAAGTATCTGTTTTAACGCGCAACTTCTTCTGGGTTATGTTCGATAACAGCAGGGAGAACTTGTTTAACGATATCCGTAACGAGTTTGAGCGGCTGGTAGATGAGCATAGAAGAAGGGTGATTGCAAAAGTGGTGACCGCAGTACCTCTATCAGATGAGCTGAGGATGAAAGTGCAAAGCAAGCTCGTAGAGTCAACAGGTAAAGAAGTATTTCTTGAAACCATTGTTGATCCGAGCATTTATGGCGGAATGCTGATCTATGCAAAT
>DASQQM010000261.1:0-5696 GCA_035643475.1 Anaerolineae bacterium
TACTATATCCATGCCCCCAAGCGCAATGATGTGGTCAAGATCAGCAGGTTAAGCGATCGAAACGACCATGCTGGCGCGCGCCGTATCATAATAAGCACCGCATCCATGGCTCTACCAAATATCGGCCAAAACCCCAATTAACCCCACTCTTGTGATATTATCGAATCCATATAATCGCTAGTGAACCGAGCGACTTTTATGCTTTCAATTAGGGAAGCTTTAGAATAATGCTTAAATGGGAACCGTTTTGGGAATTCAAGTATCATCCCAGCCGGGAAAAGGAGGATGAATGAAGGATTTAACCCAGCTTGCCCTTGACATTGCCAAAGCTTCCGGCGCAACATATGCGGATATCAGAATCGTCGAGGGGCAAAACGAAACGATAGCTATTAAGAACGGTCGTGTCGAGGAGCTTATCACCTCGACCGATTACGGGTTCGGGGTGCGAGTTATCGCCGACGGTGCGTGGGGCTTTGCCGGGAGTTTTCTGGTCGAGAGAGATGAGATAGAACGGGTCGCCCGCCTAGCAGTTGAAATTGCAAAGGCGAGCGCAATGATCAAAAAGCAGGATATAGCCATTGCGCCCGCACCGGTAATCCAGGACACGTACAGGTCGCCCATGGAGATCGATCCCTTCACAATATCGCTCGAGGACAAGCTCGCCCTGCTGAGCAAAGCTGAAGAGATAGTGAGAAAAACCCCCGGGGTCTCGATCTCATCAGCATCAATGAGTATATCCAGAGAGAAAAAGGTCTTCGCCAGCCTTGAAGGCAGCTACATCGAGCAGGAGATAACCGAAACGGGGGCCGGGCTCGACGCGATTGCTATAAAGGAGAGCGATATTCAGGAGCGCTCCTACCCAAACTCGCATGGGGGCAATTTTTCGACCGCCGGGTATGAATTTATACAGGGATTAAGGCTCGAGGATAACGCAGCACGAATCGGCGAAGAGGCGGTCAAACTGCTCTCGGCGAAGGAGTGCCCAAGCGGTGAGTTTACGGTGGTTTTAGACGGCAGTCAGCTCGCGCTTCAGGTCCACGAGTCCTGCGGTCATCCGGTCGAACTCGACAGGGTCCTCGGTATGGAGGCGAGTTATGCCGGAACAAGTTTTCTTACGCTTGATAAGCTCAATACATTCCGGTACGGGTCGCCCGTAGTTAATATAAGCGCCGATGCGACAGTACCCGGCGCACTTGGTACCTTCGGCTACGATGATGAGGGCATTCCAGCACAGAAATTCGATATCGTGCAGGGTGGAATGTTCGTCGGGTACCTGACCTCTCGCGAGACTGCAGTCATCCTCGGCCAGCAAAGCAACGGCTGTATGCGGGCAGATGGCTGGGGAAGGGTGCCGCTGGTGCGCATGACTAACATCAATCTTCTCCCCGGCGACTCATCCCTTGAAGAATTAATAGATGGGGTTAAAGATGGACTCTACCTTGCAACCAACCGAAGCTGGAGTATTGATGACAAGCGGTTAAACTTCCAATTCTCCACGCAGATCGGCTGGGAGATTAAAAACGGCAAGTTGGGAGCGATGGTCAAGAATCCGAACTACACCGGCATAACCCCGGAATTCTGGAACTCCTGCGACGGCATCGCAGGACAGGACGAGTGGGGAATATGGGGGGTTCCTAACTGTGGCAAGGGCGAGCCAATGCAGGTGGCACACGTAGCGCACGGCACGGCTCCGGCACGATTTAGAAATATTAAGGTAGGTGTTGGCAGGTGATGGATAAGCAGCGTATAGAGGAAGCTCTTCAAACGGCGATAGGTTTTTCAAATGCAGATCAGTTGGAAGTGCTTGCCAGCAGCCGTAGCATGGCCCTTACCCGCTTTTCTAACAATTACATACATCAAAATGTTGCCGAGACGAATATGAGCATATGCATAAGAGCCGTCGTCGGTAAAAGGATCGGTTATGCATCTACTAACCGCCTAGATAAAGAATCAATAAAGGAAACGGTTGAGAGGGCGACCGAGATTGCGGCGTACAGGCCACCGGATCCTGAGTTCGCCTCCCTACCGGAGCCAAGGCTGATAACTGAGCGAGATCTCGTAGCAACACCTACCGTAGAGTATACTCCCGTGGAGAGAGCAACAGACCTGCAGAAGCTGATCAATCTTGCGGCGAAGAACAGTCTAACCGCCGCGGGAGCCTACTCTACAGGGTACAGCGTCGTCGGTGTCGCCAACACACTGGGTGTAAACGCAACGGCCGTGATCAGCGAAGCCTCGCTTAAAACAGTCATCATGTCCGAAACGAGCTCCGGCTATGGCAGCATAGTTGCGATCGACGTCAACGATATCGACGTCGGAAAGATCGCCTCAGATGCCATCGAGAAGGCCCTTAAGAGCAAGAACCCGATCGATCTTGAGCCGGGCACCTACACCGTAATTCTTGAGCCAGAGGCGGTTGCCGATATGGTATCGTTTATGGCATATGCTGGCTTTGGGGCACTCTCCCTGCAAGAAGGCAGAAGCTTTATGAAGGATAAACTCGACCAGCAGATAATGAGCTCGTCCATTTCCATATGGGACGATGCGCTCGATCCCAATACTATCGGCCTTCCCTTTGATTTTGAGGGCGTACCAAAGCGGAAGGTGGTCTTCGTAGAGAACGGCGTAGCAAAGGGAGTCTGCTATGACAGTTACACCGCGAAAAAAGAGGGAAAAGAATCGACAGGGCACGCCCTTCCCGCCCCCAATATATATGGGCCGCTGCCGCTCAACCTTATCATGGCTGCTGGTGATTCATCCCTCGACCAGATGATACAAAGCTCAGACCGGGCAATCCTCGTCAGTCGCTTCCATTACACCAACCTCGAGGATCCGATAAAGACCACCCTTACCGGCATGACAAGAGATGGCACGTTTCTCATTGAAAACGGGGAGATAAAAACAGCGATCAAAAACCTGCGCTTTACCCAGAGCATCGTCGATGCCCTCTCCAAGGTTGAGATGGTATCGGCGGAGAGAAAACTTAAGGAAGCCTTCCTCGGTGGAAGCTTTGTGCCCTGGCTTAAAATCGGTGAGTTTACCTTCACCGGCGCAACGCAGTTTTAATTGGCTTACGATGCTATGCCCGATTTTTTAAGCTGTTTCATAAGGACAACTTCAGTTCCTAGGCCGCGTCGGCTCTTGATCTCAAGGGAGTCGGTAAGATTACGCATCAATGGGATGCCACGGCCTCCCTGAACCTCCAGGCTCGGAAAATTATACCTTCCCGGGTGAACCTTAAACCCGCAGCCTTGATCGGTCACTTTTATAGTTATACAATCCTGCTCCTTATGCAGGGTTATGGTAAGATCTTCACTCCTGGAATGCCTGATCGAATTGGTGACGGCCTCAACGGCTGCAAGGGTAAAATCATGGGCGTCTTCCCTACAAAGAGGCGAATCCTGCACGAAATCTAAAATTAGTTGCCTCACGCTCACAAAATACTGGAGCCTTGATGGCACTGTAAGTTGAGCCATACCTACTGAACTATTATCGGTAGATGACATACACACCAAACCCCCTCGAATTTTTTCTAGTAGTATCGGCAGGCACCACGAGAAGATTAAGTACCAGGGTAAGCGCTTGAGGGTTCACTGAACTTGGAGACCGGTAAATGGCTAAAATAGTTTTCATAAAGCAATAGACCCCGGATAAGCAACTGGAGGGGCACCATTACCTATCCGTGGTCTACATTGAACACATGTTAATCTATACATTAGATTAGCAGAATCGAGTTAGCTATTGCAAGCATTAAAGGTAATAATCGGCAGAGAGTAAAAATAATTGTGCTGCTGCGAGGTTGTATTTAGATAGCATACCGGGTATACCCTTGCCATTTAGTTAGTGCTGACCCATATTAAGGAGATAACATAGTGGCTCCTTGGTTCCTCCCGCTCCCGTGCACGTTACCGCCTTCATGGGTCTTTGTATATCTTCTCATCCGAGGCGGCTACAATTCAGTGAATCTAGTAGTTAGCGCATCCAAACGTCTGTGGGGCAAGCCATAACTAGGCAAAAATTTATGATTTATTACAAAGTGGTAAATAGTGGTCCTGGCCAGGTGTAAGTGATCGGATCCCAGGACAATTCATCCCTAATAAAGGGTATCGGGTATAGACATTTTGGGAATCTTCCTTCAAAATATAGAATCTAGGAAGTAGTAAGAGGGAGTGGTAAGCAAGGGTTAATTAGGATAATTGCATAGTGATTAAATACGATAGATATAGAAGTCCTTTAAACAATTATTTAGAATCAATTAAAAACTCTCTAGCATACACAGCACGTACTTAGGCACAAACTCCAACAACAAACCTCTTTTCAACTATAGGCGAGTCTCACTTTATTCCATCATACGAAGCAAGGTAGCAAACACGCCAGTTTGTCCGATCAAAAATCACCAGATTAACATCGCATCAACGATCTCGCATGCACCCTTTACCCAATCATTAATGTAGCGAAAGGAAGTGATGTATTTGGGTTTAAAAAGAGCAAGATTTCTTCTGCCAATATTAATGGTAGTAATAGTGCTACTGAATATACAGGTAACCTCTGCCACAGCCATCGATAGACAAAAAGAGATTAAGAGAATACAAGAAGAGATAGCGAAGAGCAAATCTGCCCTCAATAAAGCAACTTCAGCCTACCAGGACGCTTTGTCCGATGTTCAGGCGATCGATGAGAGGATGCATGCAAGCAAATCTAAGCTAACGGATATACAGAACCAGCTTGATTCTTTAAATGCCAGCTATAACAAAGGTTATACACCTATACAAACAACAGGTTCCACCAACTTCTCCCCCACTACCGCGTTTTCCCAGAATTTTCAGGGCTCCGTTATTAGAGCAAGCATTATACCGGACATTGTTGAGCGTGACTTTGAAATCAGGGCGTTGGAGGTAGAGCTCGCTCACACTAAAGTGCAACTTGCAGAGGCGAGAAAGAGGCAAAGCCAGCAGCTAGTGGTCGCAGCAGAAAAGAGCGATGAGATATATCATCAATTAACACTTCAAAATAGTGCAATCGCAAAGCTCAACCTCAAAACCGCCCCCAAAAGGCACAGAAGGTCGATCAGGTACGCGATGGCGCTATCGGGGGCATATTGGGCACGTGGTAAATACGCTTCTCGGGGTATTATGCGTATCGACATCGTCTTCCCGGTCGCTGGTCCGAACTCGTATATAGATAGCTGGGGGTTTTCACGCTCAGGCGGTCGTAGACACGAGGGTACCGATATCATGGCTGCACGGGGTACAGACGTTGTCGCCTGCGTATCAGGCGTAATCGAGAAGACCTCGCCCTATAGCCAGGGTCTAGGCGGTATTACCATTTGGCTTAGAGGCGACGACGGCAATACGTACTACTATGCCCATCTTAATCGCATTGTTGATGGCATCGCCCCTGGTGTAAGAGTTGATGCTGGCCAGGTCATAGCAGAGGTCGGCAATACTGGAAATGCAAGGGGAGGATCGCCTCACCTCCATTTCGAGATTCACCCCGGAGGGGGTGCAGCCATCGATCCGTACCCAATCCTTCGCAGCGCACAAAATGGAGGGGGTTAGTTCTTACTGGTCAAAGCATGCGTGATGGAGCAGTAGCAGCTCCGTATTTGCCAGGACTCGCTTTCGCCATACTGAGATACTACCACTCTCCAGGGACCCGAATTTGACAACTATAACAATACATTGTAGTTTTATAAT
>DASQQM010000262.1:0-5944 GCA_035643475.1 Anaerolineae bacterium
GCGGCTATTGAGTGGGCGGTTGATCTATCTGCCGACATCATAAATCTCTCACTTGGTACGAGCGGCTCATCAGACGGAAACGACGCGTTATGTGAAATATGTGATAGTGCAGCGGAGGCCGGCGTAGTCGTGTGTGCGGCCGCCGGAAATGGCGGCCCTAATAGGAGAACGATAGGAAGCCCTGGTGCGGCGCGGCGCGTGATAACGGTCGGCGTAGCGACGGTAAATGGCCTCGTTGCCGAGTTCTCGTCAAGAGGCCCGACGGCGGACGAAAGGCTAAAACCTGAGGTTGTGGCGCCCGGTATCGATATCACATCGGTGCGGGCAAGAAACGCGCATGCCGGCAAATCATTGAATAACTATTATACTTCGGCAACGGGAACGAGTATGGCAGCATCACACGTAAGCGGCATCATCGCCCTTCTGCTTGAAGCAAATAGGGATGCCTCACCTCAGCTAATACGGGAGGCGCTCCTCCACACAGCGGTCGACCTTGAGCTCGGTGATTATGTGCAAGGCGCCGGCATGGTGGCGGCCGAAGCAGCGCTGCACTATGTCCAGACGCACGAGAACCCACCGGAGCCTATCAACCAGTCACCTCCACGCTCTGCATGCCTCAGCCTGATAGCCAGTGCGTATGAGGCTTTTACGAAGCGGGGGGCAAAGGGAGAAATAAAGAGGGAGCGAAAGCAGAGGAGAAGACGAGTGGATATCCCGCCGGCGCTCGATGTTATCGAGGAAGAGGCCAAAGCGCCAGTTGAGCACTAACGGGCCTATTGCGAGCGATAGTCAACCAGTACCCCGACGCAACTTCTCGTAATCAAGTGCGCACAATTGGGTAGAATACGACTAAACAATGTAAGGCGGGAATGTAAACGATTATCGAAGTTGATAAGCTGGCAAAAGACTACAACGGCCTCACCGCGGTTAAGGGTGTCTCGTTTGAGGTAGACCACGGCGAGATATTCGGATTTCTGGGGCCAAATGGTGCTGGAAAGACGACAACAATAAGTATGCTCTGCACGCTCCTCAGGCCGACGGGCGGAAGAGCCACCGTTAACAGCTTTGATGTCGCGAAAGGCAAGCTGGCGGTAAGAAAGTCAATAGGCCTCGTATTCCAGGACCCTAGCCTTGACGAGCGCCTCACGGCGCTGGAGAATCTAAGATTTCATGGCATGATATATGGCATTCCAAGGCATGAGAGGGAGCGGCGTATCGCTGAGGTATTAGAACTCGTTGAGCTCTCTGAGAGGCAGAGGGACCTGGTGCGAACCTTTTCTGGCGGTATGAAGCGGCGCCTCGAAATCGCAAGAGGTCTTCTTCACCGACCAAAGGTGCTGTTTTTGGACGAGCCGACCCTCGGACTTGATCCGCAGACACGGCACCACATATGGGAGTACATCAACCAGCTCAGGACCGATGAGGGCCTCACCATCTTCTTAACGACCCACTATATGGATGAGGCGGAGCATTGCGGCCGCATTGCAATAATCGACCATGGCGAACTCATCGCGATGGACACCCCGAACAAGCTTAAGGAGGGGATCGGCGGCGATGTTATCATGCTCTTGACTGAAGATAACGGTCGGGCGGCAAGGGAGATCGCCGAGAAGTTCAACGTGGAGGCAAAGGAGCTCAATGGGGAGCTATCGCTTCAGGTTGAAAGCGGCGACCACTTCATGCCAATACTCATCAAAACGCTTGAGACTAGGGTAACATCGATCTCACTCCGAAGGCCCACCCTCGAAGACGTTTTCTTACATCTCACCGGAAGGAAAATAAGGGATGAGAAGGTCGAGGGCTGGGATCAGCTCAGATCCCGGGTGCGCTCAAAGAGGAGGCGTGCGCGTTGAGGTTGGCTCTAATAGGGATTTACACCCTCTGGCTGCGAGATGTTACAAGGTTCGTGCGCGACAAGCCCAGGATAATCAGCTCATCCGTACAGCCACTTCTCTGGTTGTTTGTCCTTGGCCTTGGCCTATCGACGGCCTTTGTGCGGGGTGGCGGTGGTTCGGATTACCTTCGCTTTATCTACCCGGGAATAATATCGATGTCAATCCTGTTTACATCGATATTTTCCGGCGTCTCGATCATTTGGGATAGGGAGTTCGGATTCTTGAAGGAGGTTCTGGTAGCGCCAATACCGCGCTGGTCGGTTGCAGTGGGAAGGGCGCTCGGTGGAAGCACGGTGGCAGTCATGCAGGGGACGATCATACTTCTCTTTGCGCCGGTCGTGGGGTTGAAGTTCACTGCGCTCCAGCTTATATTCGCATTTTTAATAATGTTTATGATCGCCTTCTCTATGACCTCGTTCGGGATATTAATTGCCGCGCGCATGCATACTCACGAGGGCTTTCAGGTGGTTGTAAATTTCGTCCTCCTTCCGATGTTCTTCCTCTCCGGCGCAATGTTTCCGACGCAGAAGGGTCTCCCAGCATGGATGCATGCTCTGGTTGATATAGACCCTTTAAGCTACGGTGTTGATGCCCTCAGGCAGGTATTGGTAGGAAGCTGGGTCCACCCGGTCTGGCTGGACATTGCGGTTGTTGCCTGCTTCGGAGCGGTCGCACTTGCCATCGGCGTCTGGTATTTCGAAAGAACCGAGTAGCTTAAAATAACGTTGACTTGGCCTAGGAGCGGGATTATCATTCTTCTAGACCTTTTTACGCCGCACGCCGGTACTGGTGGCTCCTTCAATTGAAGGAGCCTCGGTGGATGTGGGCTTTTTGGAGGCAGAAGCGTGTACATAGTGATAGGTGGCTGCGGGCGCGTGGGCGCTCAGCTTGCGACAATGCTCTCAAATGACGGGCATAATGTGGTGGTCATTGATGCCAATAGTAGGTCATTCCGCCGGCTAGGTGCGGGCTTTAACGGCATAACCGTAGTAGGTAACGGCTTTGATGAGCAGATCCTTGAGAAAGCGGGTATCAAGAAGGCCGATGTATTCGTAGCGGTAACCAACCTTGATAACGCGAACATAATGGCCGGTCAGGTTGCCAAAAAACTGTACGATGTCCCCAAGGTAGTATCGCGGGTATATTATCCTGATCGTGAAAAGACCTACCATAAGCTGGGGCTGGAAACCGTCTGCGGGACAACCCTAGTTGCACGCAAGATACGCGATTGGGTACTGGGGCGAGGTATTGTATCAGAAGTCAACCTAGATCACGACTCGCAGATTGCCGAGATAACAGCATCACCGCAGCTCGTCGGTAAGAGGGTGGCCGATATCGAAATCCCCAATCAGTTCAGACCGATGGTCATCACCAGGGACGAAAAAAGCATTATCGTATCGGCGGATACCCAGATAGTAGCGGGCGATACGATAATCGCAGCGATACATGCTGACGCCGTGGAAAAGGTGAGGAATCTCTTCGGGGTGGAAGTCAACGCGAAAGCAAGGAGCGGTCTTTCTTGCCCAGTTCCAAGTTAGCAGGTGAAACCTTATGTATATTATAATCGGTGGTGGTGGAAAAGTTGGCGCCTCACTTGCAAGAAAGCTTACAAAAAGGGGCCATGCTGTCGTCATCATCGAGAAGAACCCCGACAAGTGCGCACGGATAGTCGAGGATAGCGAGGATGTGCTCGTTATCAATGGCGATGCCTGTGATGTAAGGTATATGGAAGAAGCAGGGGCGGAGCGGGCCGATGTCCTTGCCGCGGTTACTGGCGACGATGACGATAATCTCGTTATGTGCCAGCTGGCAACAGAGGGCTTTCACATCCCTAAGGCTGTTGCCAGGGTGAATAATCCGAGAAATGAGCGCATATTCCATACCCTCGGCATCAACGCTCTATCAAGCACGACCATCATCACCAGGCTTATTGAAGAAGAGGCAACTATCGGCGATATCGTCACCCTCCAGGCGTTAAAGAAAGGAAATCTGGTTCTGGTGGAGATGGACCTTCCCAGCGATATCTCAATAGGCGGAAAAAAGCTCGCCGATATTAAGATCCCGAGGGAGATCGTCTTAGTCTCCATTATCCGGGGTGAAGACGTGATAATTCCGCGAGGAACCACCACCATCCAGGGGGGCGATGCCATAATCGCTGTTACCTCCCCCAATAAAGAACAAGCACTCAGGGACATATTGGCCGGAAAGAGGTAATGTAGTGGTCAAGAGGCACACCACAACCAGGCAGATACTGCAGTACGTGGCCGGCATAGGAACAGAAGTGCTCTTCACCGCATTCCTCATAGTTGTTGCACTTGCAGTCAGCATCTTAGCCCTGAGGTGGTTTTAGTGCTCTTCCGGCCGAGATTACTCGATCTCAGAATAATTGGGTTTTATACCGGAAAGCTCATACTCGGCATCGGGTTTGCCATGCTCCTCCCGCTCGCAGTATCTCTTTTTACCCAGGAATGGAACGCAGCGCTCGATTTTGTAATTGGATCGAGCGTCGCATTAGCCATCGGCTACCTGCTTTTGATCGTGTGCCGGACCAGACGGGAGATGGGCTGGTTGCATGGCGTCCTGGTAGTGCCGATCGCCTGGCTCGCCGCAATGATTTTTGGTGCGGTGCCGCTCTATCTAAGCGGGCACTTCGCATCGTTTCTCGATGCTATGTTTGACACGATGAGCGGCTTCGCTACAACTGGCCTTGCGCTTATCCAGGATCTTGATCACCTCTCGTATGGGCATAACTTCTGGCGTCACCTGACCATGTTTATCGGTGGACAGGGGATCGTCGTCATCATGCTCACGCTTATGACCGGTGGCGCATCGGGCATCTACGGCATGTACGTGGGCGAGGCGCGCGAGGAGAAGATCCTCCCTAACCTGATGCATACAGCGCGCTTTATATGGCTGGTAAGCCTCATATATCTCGGTGTTGGCACAATCACCCTGTCATTTACTGCCTGGCAGATTGGCTTACCACCGCTCAGGGCACTCTTTCACGGCATGACGATATTTATCGCCGGTTTCGATACGGGTGGCTTCTCGCCCCAGTCACAGAGCATCCTCTACTACCACAGCGCCGCGTTCGAGCTCGCAACGCTGCCGTTTATGGTTGCGGGAGGCATCAACTTTGCGCTTCACCATGCACTCTTTTCGGGTAATAAGCGCGAAGTATTTAAGAATGCCGAGGTATTGATGCTCTCCACAACCGTGGCCGTAACGTTTGCCGTGGTTGCCATCGCCCTGTCGCAGGTCGGCGCGTACGGTAGTGCATCGACCGTTTTCAGACGGGGCTTCTATCAGCTGATATCGGCGCATACGGGCACCGGTTTTATGACCATCTATGGCCCGCAGTTCCCAGCCCTTTGGGGACCGCTTGCAATGCTCGGATTAGTCATCGCCATGGGACTTGGTGCCAGCGTTGGCTCGACTGCCGGTGGAATAAAAGCGCTCCGCATAGTGGCAATGCTCAAGGCCCTGGTTTTAGAGACAAAAAGGGTGGTACTGCCGCCGTCTGCAGTCATCGTGGAGAGGTACCATCACTTAAAGAAAAACACGATAACCGACAAGTTGTTGCTTAACGCGTTTCTCATAGGATCCGCCTATGTTGCCACCTATATCATCGGCGCTATCATCGGTGCCTTCTTTGGATATCCGTTCGTTAATTCGGTCTTCGAGTCGGTTTCGGCTACAGCGAATGTTGGCCTTACCTCCGGGATTACCGCTCCCAGTATGCCAAATGCGCTTAAAGTGGTATACATCATCCAGATGTGGGTCGGGCGCCTTGAGTTTATATCGATCATGGCCTTGATTGGATTTATGATATCGACAGTGAGGGGTAAGTAATGAGCAGGGCGATCACCAATCTATTCATAGTAATAATTGTTATGGCCCTTCTCGCTGCTCCTGCGTATGCGATATCCAGCACCGAGCTGATCAAAAACGCAAAAGAATACGAGCATACAAGGGTCTCCTTTGAGGGAGAGGCCGTAGGCGATATAATGAAGCGGGGCTCGTACGGCTGGATAAACATCCACGATGGG
>DASQQM010000263.1:0-7540 GCA_035643475.1 Anaerolineae bacterium
GCCGTTACTGATGTACGAAGCTGCGTCTATTTTATGTCTATTGTAATGGCTGGTGACTACTTAAAGCAAACCGCACACATACTTCCGGCACGCTCTACCACCCGCACCGCATCAAAGCCGGCCTTTTTGAACAGGCTGTAGAAGCTGTCCTGGTTAAAGTAGTACCTGGAGATATCCTTCGCGCTAAAGCCACGAAGCTTTGGGTTAATGGCACCCATTATATAAAGGAGAAGCAGGAACGCCCTATCTCGAATATCCCTGCCCTTATTGGGTTCGGTGATCAGTGCCCTACCGCCGTGCTTTACTACCCGGTAGATCTCCCTGGCCGCCTTCTCCCTATCGGGCACCGCTGATATAACGCCGGCACAGACCAGCTTATCGAAGTGCCCATCATCGAATGGCAGGCTTTCGAGATCACCCTGGGCGAACTCGATATGATCGAACCCGGCCTCACGGGCATTTCGCTCGGCGAGCTTTAAAAAATTAGGCGAGAGATCAACCCCGTGGATTCTCGCATCCCTGGCCTTCTCGGCGATTTTAATGGCGTAGATCCCAGGGCCTGTTCCAGCATCAAGCACGGTATCGCCGTCGGCCGGATCGAGCACATTGAGCACGAAGGGCATTATCTCGTTATCCGATTTATGGGTTATTTTTCTGAAGAAAGAGTACAGCGGCGCAACAGCATTGTAGCAATGGATCGTTCCTTCCTTATTTATCGGCATTTTCGACCTCCAAAGAGCGACTATATTGTAAGATGTGCCAAAGTCGTGGCATTATTTACCCGCATTCGCGCTGTCTCAATCATAGGGTAGATCGGTGATTCGCTGGGGAACAAAGGGATTGCCTGTGTGCCCTTATCGATGATAAGGAGTGTGCGATGGGCAGCAACAGGGATACAATTTAACTTTAAAGTGCTGCTACTTACATAATATACACCAACAAAAGAAGCCCCACTTCAGTAGGGCGAGTGGCAAGGGTTATTATATGTTTGCCTGTATAATCTCTTCAGCCTCTTCCCTGCTAAGCTCTTTGCACTCTACAAGTGCTTTACGATCTACACCAGGGAGGCCTTTTGTCTCTTTTAGTACCAGCAGGCTAATTTCAATTTACTTGGTCACATTTGGAGGCCAAAACTTCATGCTTTATCGGGCGATGAGTATACGGAAGATACGTTATCCGCACTTTCTGCCCCTTGTATTTAGTTAGGTATAAATAACGTAATCTCTTACGATAGTAAAATTCTGTCTCCACCCCTGATTTATCTCGTATATAGAGCCTCATCCATCCGCTGCTCCTCAGTGAGAGCTTATAATCAGTGAGAACTCCCTCAACGACTGCATAACGGCCTTGCACGATTAGCGGTACATCACGCATCGTCGGTATAGCACCATTATAACCGCTTGTAAGTAGAAATAAACCAAAAGCAAAGACGGGGATGCTAAGCAGCGTCTTTGCTACCGTCGCTTTTAATGCGGTTTCTGATTGGTTTCCTGCGCTCACTGGCTTTGATTCCCGCTTAGCTTTCAACCTTAAAATGTCGATTCCTAAATGGAAACACCCTATCGCAGCTACCATAGCAGATGATCCCCAGAATAAATACCTAACTGCCCAATATGTGCTTCCTGTGAAAAGATGTGGTAAGAACAATGATATAATTCCTAGACCAATTGCTAGGGCGAAATAAAATTTAAACCAAAATTTCACCCATCGCTCGATCCTCTCTTCTACCTTATCCGTCACAAATCCTACCTCCTACCGATAATTAGCTGCATAGCGCCAATACGTAGTATATCGGTATTACAAGGGGTAACTTTATAGAAGATTACTACTGAGGTGGGAGACGTAGTTATATCCCTAAGCCAGGAACGCTCGTCCTTTTGAAAAGACATACGATTAAGCGCTTTTTACTTTCTCGTAATCAGAGTCCACGTGTTGCTTTCTAATAAAAGGCAGTACGGTCCAGAAATTGCAGATTCCAACCAGTCCCAGAGTAGCAAAAAGGAGTACGAAAGCGTCTGCAACAAGGTAGTCAAGTAAATCGTTTAGAGCAACTATATCAAATGGCCTATCAAGGTATGCTGCCCATTCAGGCTTTATTAAGGGGCACATCGGCATAAAAATGCAAGCAAGCACTATAGGGATGGCTTGAGCAAAGGCTATTGGCATACTGTCTCCATTTTCTTGTCGGCGCCTTATGAGTTGCTTTGTCGCCTTTTGGTCAGCTGATAATTCATTCTCAGACAGTGGTATGCCCCTGCCCCTAAAATATGGGTTTGGAGGGATACGCTTTATCCACCAGATTCCCAGGATTACTCCCACCATGGCGGCAGATCTTGTAACGATATCCCCCTGCCAGATCATAAGGTAAACAAATGTCCAGCACAGTAAGCCACCTGCAGCCCAGAGAATTACCGAATTAGTAACATATGAGTCGCTCTTATTCCGTGTTCGCTTGCTTTTCCGAGCCATGAGCACCTCCTGAACTTTGCAACTTACAACCAAGTATCGATCTCCAATATGTATCGGAAGAGAGGAGCAACTTCTAAAGCTTGAATATAAACTGAGGAGCTGTTACTATATAACATCTTCCTTGCTATGGCCTGTAGTGGTTTACCGTAAAAAGAGGCTCTGATAACCGGGGCTAGTGGTAAGGGTTACTTTATGTTTGCCTGTATAATCTCTTGCCAAGCGCGGTGCAAAAGGGGTACCCCTAAAGCCAGAGTTGAACAAAGAACTCATATTCGATAGCGGTAAGTAATCGGATAATCTCAGTGCAGGGGATGTAGCAAAAGCGTTCATGCTCTTGCCTAGCTAAGCTAAGGTAATGATAAGGGATGGTTGAAAGAGGGTATGCTATACCCTCTTTCAACCCTATGAATGCTTTATGCTTTAATCCCCTCCAGCATCGCACTCAGTGGCATCTCGAGGCCGTTTTCCTCGAGGAGCCCCTCATTTACCAATATCTCTCGCGTGGGGCCATCTGCGACGATTCTCCCGTTGGAGAGGATAACCGAGCGGTCACATACCCGCCAGGCAAAGTCGAGGTTGTGCGTTGCCACTAGCATGGTGTGTTCCAGGCTCATCAAGAGCGATTCCAGGCGCCTTCGCGCTCTGGGGTCGAGGTTGCTGGTGGGCTCATCGAGGATCAGGACCTTCGGGTTCATCGAAAGGACGGTGGCAAGGGCAATCCTCTTTTTCTGACCAAAGCTTAAGTGGTGGGCAGATTTATGGATCGCCCAGAGCATGTCAACGACCTCGAGAGCACCTTTGACGCGACCGATCACCTCGTCCTGATGTAGTCCCTGGTTGATCGGTCCGAAGGCGACGTCATCAAAGACGGTCGTTAGGAAGAGCTGGTCATCCGGGTCCTGAAAGACCAGCCCAACCGCAGAGCGTATTGCCTGTATATTCGCCTTGATCGGCTCAAGGCCAGCTATTCTAAGCTCGCCCTCTCCCCGAAGCGTGCCGTTGAAGTGCATGAGAAAGGTCGACTTGCCGGCCCCGTTCGGACCGAGCAGGGCAACCCGCTCTCCCCGCCGTATCTCAAGATCAATACCTTGCAGTGCGGCCGTACCATCAGGGTATGTATAGGTTAAAGCCCTCGCTTTTATTACCTCGTTCATCAACTAAATCCCCCAGAAAAGAATGGTCAAGAGTATCGCAAAAAACAAAGCCGAAAAGAGGCCATCGCGTAAGGTTACAGACGGCGTATCGAGCGTGTTGAGTGTTCCACCGTACCCCCTGGCCAGCATTGCAGCGTAGACGCGCTCTGCGCGCTCAAAGGAGCGAATAAAAAGGCTCCCCACCATCTGGCCGATAACCTGCAGGTGCCACACACGGCCCCCACCAAACGCCCGCGCGTCCCGCGCCCGTATCATCCGCTTTATCTCATCGGTTAATACCCACATAAAGCGGTAGAGGAAGGAGAAGAGCATGGTGATAACCTTCGGCATCCGCAATAGCTCCAGCCCCTTTATAAATTTCGGAAAGGGCGTCGTCGAATACAACAGTGCGGCAGTAAGCACCGAGAGCCATGACTTAACGAGCGCGTTAAAGAACATGTAAATCCCGCCATGCGCTATGGTAGTGTGCGTAAAGCCGAAGTTGTAGGCGGCGGGATGGGGTTTATCAGGCATGAAGATGAGCAGTACGCCTGCAAATGCGACGAATGGGACGACAACGAGGGAGCGCTTCAAGCCAAATAGGGGCGGCACTCCAGAGATGATGTACAGGGAGGCGATCCCCAATGCATAGAGACCGAATTTCCAGACCTCCGTTATGGGTGTTAGCACCACCGCCAGTATCAGTGCGATAAATGCGATGGTTTTGGTCCTGGCATCCAGCCGGTGTATGAGTGAGTCGGCATAGGCGTACACCTCAAATGAGTAGGTGTGCGTGTGCTGGTGCCCCTTTTCGATATCGCCGGGGTCGCGACCATCCGGTGCAGATGGGTGATAGTGGACGTGCCGGTGCACCACATCCCCATGCTTGTGGTCATGCAGGTGGATCCCATCGCCATGATGAGGAGCGTGATTACCGCCGGGCGTGGCGCCTGTTATATCGCTCTCTAGGGTACACTTCTGGCACATTCGCCTATCCCCCAGCCGAGCGGCGCCGAGCGGCAGTGGCGACGCCGTACCCGATTAATATCGTCGCAGATATTCCAACGAGACCGGCAAGTCCGCCCGCGAGCCACTCGCTCTTTACTCCCGGTATCGCGTAATTGGGGATAAGCGCGGTAAAAAGGCCGGTTCCTCTCTTAGCAAAGCCGAGCTCGTATGCGACCCTCTGCAACCCATCCGGAAGCGACGATGCAAGGGGGGAGAGGAATAGGGCGAGAAATGACGCGACTCCAGCCAGCACCATAAGGCTTCGCCAATCAAAACCAGTGGTATTGGTAACAAGGTCCGACCTCACCCTGGCAATGTAGCCGATCGTTACCGCGGTGATAATACCCTCGCCTATACCTATGAGCAGGTGCCATCCAGCCATAATGGGCATAGAGAGAACAAGTGGTACGGTCCCTGAGACCGACAACTCAACTGCTGCGGCACTTGCCGCTATAACGGTCGAAATAAGGCCCGCGACAAAAGCGCCCGCAGGCACGCTAAAGCGCCGTAAAGCGCCGTACACCCAGTATGCGGACAAGGGTGCGATTATGGCCAGGTTTAGGATATTTGCTCCGAGCGCGGTTATGCCACCATCGCCGAACAGAAGCGCCTGCACGCTTATAACTGAGAGCATGACCAGAATCGCCTTCCAGGGACCGAGCAGTATCGCGGCGAGTGCACCGCCGATGAAATGCCCGGATGTTCCGCCGGCCACCGGGAAGTTGAGCATCTGCGCCGCGAAGATAAAGGCGGCCAGCACCCCCATGAGGGGCGGGTCCTTCTCTTCAAGACCCTTATTTACCTTTGCTACAGCGTATGCTACCGCGCCGCCTGAGGCAGTTGCCGCGGTAACCCATGTTTTAGTGTCTAAGAAGCCATCAGGGATATGCATGGCAAAATCCTCCCGTTATCTGACTAGATATCAAAATCCTTAGACACTTCGGTGTCCGGTTAGAAGTAAAGGACGAACTAGCGTAAGGTCACATATCTGTTGAGCTTACACGTCGGATATGTGAACGTGGCTGTGGTTGCGCAAGGCCTCCATCGCCGATTCAAATAAGGCGGTGGCCTCAGCGGCCTTCGTCCCAGCCTCCTGTAATGTGTGAGATAAATCATGCTCGTGCGCTGATTCGGCAAGCCGTGCCCATTGCTCGGCGTTATTCTTTAACAACCTGGCGTACTCCGCCAACTGGTGGATGGCCAATTTATAATCGGTGACATTTAATCCTGTCTGACACATCTGCTCCCACCTCCATAACGGCCCGCTAAACCGGGCATTATATTTCAACGGAGCGGCCGGTATACCGGCCACCTGCAAAAAAGAAAAACCACGCGTCTGTGGGGTTCGCCCCACGGGACCTTCGTGGCCTGATTTATAGGTATTTACTTGATAGGACATTATAGCAGCTTTGCTCCATGCTGTACAACCGGAGTCTTGTGACCGCCCGGCTGGTATCGGCCACCATAGCTGGTGGCCGCTATACCGCTTCCTTACTCCTTGGGGGTAAGGATTACCATGTGGTCGAGGAGCTTCAGCTCTTTAAACTCGGCCTTTATCTGCTTCTGCTCACCGAAAAGGTCGACAAGCAACAATTTATCGCCCATTGGCGTAATCGATATAACATCCTTCATGAAGACCTGCTGTTCGCCGTCCTTGTCCATGATTACGTTAGTTTCGCACACTCTCTCTTACCTCCTTGGCCTGGCCAGTTTTATTTCCGGAAATCGTGGCCTTTACCAACCTGATGGTCTCATCCATCAGGTGTGGCAGGGGAAGATTGCTCGTTCCCACTAGATCGATATGGGGCTGGCTCATGGGCAGGAGTACCTTCTTAGCCTTCGATAGCGACAGGTACTCTGCCATGGCGGGGGTGAGCTCGCCCATGAACGAGTTGGGGACCATGATGGAAATGGGCCCGACTATAATATCCGCTTCCGGTACGGTTACCCGAAACGCATTTTCACCGCTCGCACCGCGATTGGCTCCAGCCTTCATCATGTTACTCGCGGCTATCGCATTCGTTCCAAGTGCCAATATTTCTATTTTATCGGGGAGGCTTTCTCTCAGCCGGGTAACAATCTGCTGCCCTATGCTTCCGCCTGCCCCATCTACTACTAAAATCTTCACATTATTTTCCGAGCCACTCAGATAGCTCCTGGACAAACCTCTCTTTGGGCATTGCGCCCACAAATCTCTTCTTCACATCACCGTTCTCAAACACGGCAAAGGTTGGAATGCTCATTACCTGATATGTTCCTGCGATGCGCGGGTTATCGTCAACGTTTATTTTGGTAAACTTTACCTTATCGGAATGCGTACCGGCAAGCCCCTCGACGACGGGAGCGACGACCCTGCACGGTCCACACCAGGGGGCCCAGAAATCGACCAACACGGGCCTATCCGAATCCATAACTTCTGCATTCCACGATTGCTCGTTAACCTCAAGAACGGTTTTTCCCATACATCTCCCTTTCTAATGTTGGCTCTCGATATATTTTTCTGCTGAAACGGCCGCCAACGCACCCTCTGCGGCTGCCCACACCACCTGCTTTAGCAAGTTTTTCCTGATGTCCCCGGCAGCAAACACTCCAGGGACCGATGTCATAAGCGATTCGTCGGTGATGATGTAGCCCTTCTCATCGAGGTCTATTTGCTTGTCAAATAACTCGGTATTAGGAAGGTTGCCAACGAAGACGAATATGCCATCGATGGGAACCTCCTTCTCATCGCCGGTCTTGACGTTTTTGACCGTCACCTCGGATACCGCTGCGTTCCCGGATACCGACGACAGAACCGAATCGAATAGGAAGTCGATCTTCTCGTTTTTAAAGGCCTTCTCCTGGACTATTTTTTCTGCCCGTAGCTGGTCTCTCCTGTGGACAATCGTTACCGAACTCGCAAACTTTGTCAAATATATCGCCTCTTCAAC
>DASQQM010000264.1:0-2975 GCA_035643475.1 Anaerolineae bacterium
TAGGTATCTCTCCACATTCTGCCTTCTATGTAGTTATTTATCGTGTTAATATGGTACTTGCAGCTAGATTGCAAGTATTCCTCTCAAACCCTTAGAGCAGGAACCACCGGGTAAGGAGTGAGCATGAAACGATCAGGAGCCATATACTCCCTTATTCTTTCCACTTTATTAGTTGCATTTTTACTGACTTCGTGCACACAAAGCAACCGAGAGAGTATAGATGAAGCACAAAAAAAGATACTAAGTACCAGCTTCCCCAGAAAAACATTTATCCACGATTATGAGGTTCGATTCGTTCCACATAAAATTACGTACCCTAAGTCCCTCCCCACACTATCCGCAAGGAGCGAGGACTTTACCGATAAGGAGATACTCGGCTGGTTTACGGCAAACGGTGGGAGTGTGGCGCCAAGGGATGATACAGATGAACCTGTCTCGCCTTTCGGGAGTGGCGCGGGTCACGGCGCATCTTTAAACGCTACAAGCAAGCCTAAAGTATGGGACATAACCGGCGAGGAAACGGGAACGCTCTTCATCGACGAGCGAGGCGGGATTTCATTCTACAACCCGAAAGAGATCAGATCATACGGTGTACTGCCGAAAGGTGCTATAAGTCCAGGCATTAAAATAATATTTGCAAGGGATATGATACTGAAGAAAAACGCGATAGAGAAAGCCGACGCGTATGTACAGTCACATGGCGGTGTACCAGAAGATGCCAAACGAAAGGTAATTCCTGGGGATAGCGGTATACGCATTGTAAAGGATGGGAAATTGATCGACCCTGTTGGCAAGACCCTGTGGTATTCCATAAAGTTGGAGCACCGGCACGAGGGCATCTTGATTGAGCCAGACAGTATTGAGATCAACGTCGATGCCCTGGGCGTGCCCAGGTACGCAAGAAGCTGGCATAAGGTGAGGGCCAACGGTAAGCCCATCGATATCATAAGCCCCGAAAAGGCTGCTGCCGTTGCGGTTGCCCACTACGCCCCGAGAATTTACTCTCGCTACGGCATAGTGGTAAGCCAAATTCACCTCGTATATTACAGCGCTCCCCACATCAACCACGTTGATAACAGTCCCCCGGTGGGTGAGCTTCGGCCAGCCTGGCGCTTTCGCATAACGGGCGAGGATGCAATCGTTGACGCCTACACGGGTGAGCTACAGGGTGTGGACTGGGAGCCAGGTATAGAGCCGACTGTAACAAAAGCGATGAAAAAGTTTGAGAACAATCCGCTGAGCGATAAGATTCCCGTGCCGAGGAGAATTAGCTTTATAGATGGCGGCAAGGAGATCTGGCATATAAACCCGACCGATGCGGAGTTCGGTCCCATTTTTAAGGAGGCACAAGAAATCCTCAGCAAGTTGCGCCCTTACTATGAAAAGAAAGCCGATGTAATCAGCGTAAGTAATGAGAAACCGCAAAGTGTAACCAATGGCGGTCTTCTGCTCCAGTATGACGGAAAAGAGCGCCTGGTTACAGAGAGCAAAATCGGACGGGACGTCGACAAGAAAGACCTGCCGACCGGTGAGAAGGAGCGCCGCATGAATTATACAAAGGATGGCTATTACCGCTTATACGCCCGCGACGTGTTTATATGCTTTAATGAGAGCCGACCACCACGCCATGCCCTACGAGGAACACCACAGGCAATATACTGGGGCCAACCGTTGACCGAAATACTTACCACAACGCGTGGTAATACATACTTCCACACTTACGCGCTGGCACCGAACGATGAACTAATCAGGATGACATATAAGCAGGCGGAACCGTACATTCCCATGCCATTACGAACTGGGCCATAGTATTGACCTTCGTATTAAAAGCAGATTTGGTGCCAGTTTACATCGTGTGCCCATCCCTCCCGGACCTTTCTAGAGTATCGTTCTATGAGTCACTTGTTGCTTTCAAGTAAAAAGCAGTCGTGCTAATATAATAGTTGCAAACCACTTGCAAATATTCCTTCCAATCCATTAGTAATGGTAGTACCGGGTAAGGAGCACCAATGAGACGGCTGGGTCTACTAGTATTATCTCTTCTTATAACCATAGCGCTTATACCCTCTTTAACCTCATGCACCCACATATCCCAGGACAAGACTGTCGCAAAGTCTGTGGTAAACGAGAAAGCCAAGGCGGGTAGCGTCCCGGACACTGATAGGCTGCGTACTTTGAAGGAGGATACCGCTGCAGGCGACCATATCATGATAAGGGTTAGTCCCTCCAAAAGCACCGGTGGCAACAAGAAAAATCCAAAAAGCCTGCCGCTGATAATGGCTATAGAAAAAACACCTAACCAGGATGAGGTATTAAGGTGGTTCGCGCCGCTAGCCGCCACCAAGGATAGCCAATCACCGGCGTCTGATTTCTACCCTACCGGCAGTCACTGGTACCTGGTTGATGCTCAGGGAGTTAAAAGGGGCAAGGTTTCAATCGATAAATTTGGCAGCATTAACTACCTTCGTATCGGAGGCGGGGACGAAAACCAACCAGCGCAATTTAAGTTCGCCGATGGCGAGAGCCTGGTAAAAGGGTTTATCAAAACGCATGGAGGATTACCGGAGGATAAGCTTATTATCAAGACCCAGGGGTTTCGAGAAAGTGCATCGAACACGCATATCGCTGTATCATTCCAGATGGGATTTGGCCACCAATTCGGAGGCATTGATATTTACGACGATTCCATTGAGGTTGGTATCAGCAAGCTATTTGGTGCGCATTACATGCGGCGCTGGCATAAGTTTAAGAAGTATGGTAAAACCAAGCCATTCCTCGACCCAGGCAAGGTGGCCGAAAGCATCGTTCGCAAGTACCGGAAGACTTGGAAGGATGAGCCGGATAAATACCGCGATCTACTCTCTGGCAAACAGATCGTTAATATCGACTTGGAGCAACTGGTCTACTTCGACCCGCGACCACGCGACCCTAGCCAGTTCAATAGCAAGAAGGTTATTTATCACCCTGGCTGGCTT
>DASQQM010000265.1:0-8817 GCA_035643475.1 Anaerolineae bacterium
AGTTGCCGGATAGAGTTCTTGAATAGCTTTTTCGACCACGAAAGAGATGAAGAAACGGAATTGCTTTCGAAAGAGATAAAAGAATACCTTTTGCAAGCAATTCCTTCTAACACGTTTATAGCTTGGATTGCTGAGTTAGAGGGGAAGCTAGCGGGAACAAGCGGAATGGCCATATGGCAAGTGCTACCCAAATATAGCGCACCATCTGGGAAAATAGGATATATTCTTAATATGTATACGCTTCCTGAGATGAGGGGAAAGGGAATCGGTACTCGATTGTTAAATGAATTAATCGGTGAAGCGAAATCAATGGGATTGGACTACTTAAATCTTCATGCCTCTAAAGAGGGCATGAAGATGTATCGAAAAGCAGGATTTATTGAATACCAACAAGTAGAGCTAGGATTGAAATTAAAGTAGCACAGCAGGAAGCGAAAATATCTTTCTTACCAATTAGCATAAACAAGATTCGAAGCTCGGCTATCAACCGCGCAGTGAACACAACTTCTCCAAAAGAGTTGCAATAGCGACAGATGCTAACAATCTCACACGAGACACACAAGCACAAGTGCTCCAAAAGTTCAAAAATTGTCCGATCGGGGAAAGCATTTTTAGGGTGCACATTAACATATGAAAAGCCGCTTTGTAGAGCGGTTTTTCTGCTGGTTGTGTAGTGTGATGACCTCTTGTAATGGGTATCGTTGTAAGTGCAGGATCAATGTTCGTATCATGATGCGGGATTCGCTGCAGCCGGGCACTCACTGGATGACCAGAGTTTCGTGAGCGCTCTTTGCCCCATTGGTAGGTAGCAAGAGGGAGGTAGCATGTCCGAGTCTATTGTTATTATCGACGTCTCTGAGATCAGTGAGGGGAAGCTCGAGGAGGTCAAGGCGGCCATGAATGAATTGGCCGAGTTCGCCGAGGCGAATGAGCCCAATACGATCGCCTATAATGTGTACCTCAACGAGGACAGTAGCCAAGTCACCGTCTTTCAGGTTCACCCTGACTCCGCATCGGCGGAGTTTCATATGAATGTGGCAGGGCCTGCTTTTCGCAAATTCACGGAGCTCCTACAGCTATTGAGGATCGATATCTATGGCAAGCCAAGTCAGGAACTGCTGGAGCGGCTACGCCAGAAGGCCCAGTTGTTGGGGAGCGAGACCGTGGCGGTGCACGAACTCCACGCAGGGTTCGCTCGGTTTGGAGTCCGCTGAGCCCCAGTGCCTGCGATTTACTACATCAGTTCCGTAACACTGGGTTTGCAACGAGTGGATTGCCAATAGCTCGTGCTTAGGGCGTCTAAGCTAGTATACAACGGCACAATTGCTCTAAAAGCCTCAAATACATGTGAATCCGGGGGATAATTTCTGAGCGCACATATAAATCCAAGATAACCGCTTTGTGGTGCGGTTATTCTGCTTCTTGGGTAATGTTATATGTATTGTTGTGGGATTAATTCAAATTGTTGTGTTTTTGGCTATAAAGGCTATAGGTGAACGATCTCGAGTCTAATCTGTGGAAGTTCAATCTAATCGCCGTTTTAGAGGGTTTTGTATTGTATTATGCATTTGACAAAATCCTCATGCAGGTGAGGGATCTATCGATTACGCAGATCGTAATGGTTGAGATAGCGTTTACCATCACAGCGATATCGTTAGAGGTTCCCTCGGGAGCGCTTGCTGATAAATGGGAACGACGTAAAGTCTTAGCGCTCAATTCAGTATTTTTTATGCTCAACACCCTTTTTTGGGCCATTGGGCATAACTTCTATATATTTCTTATCGGTGGCATATTCGCAGGGGTTCATGTGGCGCTTCTTTCAGGAACGTTTACGTCGCTGGTCTATGATACCCTCAAGCAAATTGGAAACGAGGAATCGTATGATAGGATTTGGGGCAGGATTGCTTCTTATGAGGCAGGTTCTTTAGTAATAGCTAGCATTCTTGGCAGTATGATTGCGGATAGGTTCGGCATCACAATACCACTCTGGCTTACGCTTATATTTTCTGCAGCTGCTACTTTGATTGCATTGATGCTTGAGGAGCCAAAGATTCATCGGCAATCCGAAGACACGAAGTATTGGGAGCATATTAAAATTACCTTCCAGTACCTTTGGAAGCATCCGACACTTTATCACCTGATTGCACTCATGGCTATTCTTGGGGGAACAGTGGATTTGGTGCACGAGTATGCGCAACTCTACTTTGTAAAAGTGGGCATTTCGCTTTTCTTTCTCGGGTATTTGACAGCATTAGGAAGTGGGATTGAATCGATAGGGACGAGGTTTTCGTATCTCTTCAGTAGATTTCAGCGAAGGAATGTCTATGCGTTCTTTATTCTATTAAGCTCGTTGGGATTTGTGCTGACAGGATACTTCAATAGTAGGCTCGGAGCCATTTTCCCCTTCTTGACTCTCCTTGCTTTTTATAGCGCTCTGCCACTTATGCTCTCTGACTTGCACCGGGAGTTGCCTTCAACTTACCGGGCGACAGGTGAGTCATTCACTGCTTTTGCGGGGCAAGCGTTTTATCTTCCCGCTGCTTTTGGATTTGGCTACTTTGCTGACCGCCTTTCCATTGCCACAGCCTATATGGGTGTCGGTGTATTGCTTATGGTCTATTTCCTGGTCTACGCACTCGGATCTTACAGGTTTATCCGGTAATGTTTGCTGATTTATCCGAGGGCTTAAGTAATCACGCTAGCAACTTCTGCCAGGGTTTCAGCAAGTATGAATCCGGAAGCATCTTAAAAACTACTTTGTAGAGCGGTTATTCTGCTCTTTGGGTACTGTTATAGTGTACGGTTATGGGTAAGGGATGTTTCTCACTCGCTGTGATTGCGAAAAATGTTCCGTAAATGTGGTGGCTGAGAAACGGCTCCTAGTTACACGGATGCTTTTTAAAAGCGGCAGATACATGTTAAACATCCGTCTATCTCAACATCAGCGCCCCATACACCAGCAAGAACAGCTCGGTCCACCAGCCGAGAAACGAGATAACAAAACTCACCGCGATCTTTGTCTGCAGTGACCTGGGTAACAATTCATTCGCACGCCCTTCACGCTCTCGCGCAAGTAACCTCGGGCTTATATAAAACGAGAGAAAAGCGCCATTTATTAGAAGCGGGACTGCGATGAGGATTTGAAATGTCGCAACCCCTGAGGGGCCGCTTTGCCGGTAAAAGATAATCGCTCCGATAAGGGCGAGGGCAAAGCCGACCCAGATAAGGGGTTTCGTCACCTTGTGCGCCCTGATGGTGGTCTCTGTCCAGTAGGGTGAGGTGCGCCCGAGAAGACCGAGCGTGTCTATGATTGTGACTGCGCCGAGTCCGACAATAAAGCCTGCGATAAAGAGATAAAGGCCGAGGATATCGAGCCAAGGAACAACCCTACCACCCACGAGTCCGAGCTTGAGAGCGATTATGTCCTTTATAATTTGCCAAAATGAAATGCCGGTGAAATTCTCGATTGTTCCTACGCCTACGGTGTAGTCGCCTGTGTAGTGGTTTTGGTCAAATACGAGTAGGTAATACGTTTGGCCAGCGGTCAGGCGCACTTGTTGTTCGTTGCCGTGGTAGAGCTTCTCGAAACTGAATGGCTCGAAGAATATTGACCGCTCACCTGATGGGATTGAAATCGAAATCGCATTTGATCCTGGCGGCAAGGGAACAGGAAGATTTATTAGGTTGGGATTTCCGCCAAATTTCGGGTCGGTACTTGCAATGACGATAGTGGGTCTAAAATTGGCGGTCGATGGACGCACTGGTACGAGCACTTCAACTGGCACCGTCTCGTTTTTCTTTGCGGTGAAGTAGTATATATCGACTTCGTCAGGGGTGAGAAGGTTGCCGTAGATGGCGAGAGAAGCCTGGGTTGGGTCGAGGACATGCTGAGCCCTCGCAAAAATGGGGCCAGGTGGTGCTAGTTGATTTGGTTGCTCAAGGATGGGGCGATGTGCCAGTGCTGTGCCACCCATAGATAGAAGCAGTATTAGTATAAATATAAACATTGCCACCGCAAATAGCCTGCGTAACTTGATCATTGCTGGCCCAGACCTTAACCCGTATTGCCTACCCTCAATATTTGAGATTGTTCCCAATTATTGCGAAAGATAATGTTTGTTCACAAGCCTTTGTAGCTTGAAATCGGCGCTTAAGAACATTAAGGAGGTTGAATTTGCTTTGCGGAGAGCGAAGCGGGAAAGCGGGAGTTCTTTACTTATTAAACTTGCGTCTGACCTGGCATTCCTCAAGCAAAGGGATACCTAAGAGATATCTGCAGTGAGGCCAACATTATCCTCAAAAGATCAAGACTCGATAGATATATACGCACGCTAGTGGTGTTTTTAAAAGGTGAGAGAAAGGCCGATGCTTTACGCTTACCGCTATGCTAATATCCTATTACAAGCAAAAGCAGGTATCGTCATTCTGTAGCTCTATCGATCGAAGGGGGTCAAGATGGTCTTTAAGAGGGCTATGCTATTTATGCTTTTTGCTCTCCTAATATTTGCGGTGGCGTGCTCGTCTGCATCAAATGCGAAGTTATCCCAGGAAGAGGTTAATAAATCAATAATCGAGGTTTCGAAGCACTATGGTGAATCTAATCCGCTGATAAGCTTAAAAGAGACTGAAACTGAACGTGATTTCAAGCCAATGTACCTTGTGCAGCTTAAAGGAAAGTTTACCAAAGGCAATCTGCATGCGACCAATTTATCGTTTTCAATGCTTGCTGATGGCACATATACGTGGGCAATTCGCGGGAGTGATGATAATAACCAGACTATCTGGGAAGATGACGAGCGGTAACGCCCCCGGCATTTAATAACTAAGCTGCGGCGCCTCGGTCCAGCTGCTCGCTGACCCTCATTATCTGTTTGGCTCAATCTCTTGGTTTTTTAAGTTCGCCTTCCGCAAGCGGCCCATCTATGCTGGCGGCAACAGAGCGTTAAGGTAGAACGAGTGCTCTGGTACCTAACCGCCTGAGTGCTATATTATTAGCTGTATACGTACTTGCAATAAGTTGATCGCTATAGAGCAAAAGGCTTGGTATGCTAAAAATCAAGGAAGGAGACGTGCTTTCGCATGGCATGCTCGCAGAGAGGTCTTGTAGTGCATTTTCAGATATAACAGTGTGATATATCGTTGGTTATAATTGGGAGTGTATTTTTCCGCAGGCATCTCACACAACGCTCGTAGTGTAGTTGGACGATTATACAGGTCGTTATAGACAATGGTAGCCCGCTCTTTCGGGCAGAAAGGTTTTGCAAATGAGTACAAGAAGAGGCGCGGCATCGAGCACTGGTATCAGCATATTTACGGCCATCGGTGTTGCAATTGCTGTCCAGATTTCCTGGGGTTTCAATCATTCAATTGGGTGGGCGATTCTTCATGGCTTTTTCGGTTGGTTTTATATCATCTACCGGTGGGTGATTGGTTCCTACTAATCAGCGGCTACCTAGCGGTTCCAGCGGTCTTGTGCCGCGTGCTTGCCGCTGAGCTGCAATCTCACCTCTATACCCCGGTATCTATCGCCTGGCAAACCTATCACCAGGCAAAATAGGGTCAGAAAATGTAGAAAGCGTGCGCTCGCTGGCGGATGACCTTTGATGAGATTAAGAAGGAATATGATGTTACCGATGAAGATATCTGGGCTGCATTGCGTTATGCTGCTGAGCTTGCGGCAGATGAAAAAGTTATCCCCCTAAAGAAAACGTCATGAGCAAATTCTTGCTTGATGCAGGAGTTCCACGGTCGATCAACAGTTCCTTAAGAGACAAGGTTATTCAGCAACGCATGTCGTGATATCGGCTTAACCTCAGCAAACCGCCTAACATCACTGGAAAAGGGGTAAAAGTAATAGGCTGGCTTGTTACAGGCATTGTGGTATTGCTCGCCATTTTCCTGGTTTTCACCTACAACAATTTAATCGCATTACGTCAGAGAGTTAGGATGCCTGGGCCCAGATAGAGGTTCAACTCAAGCGGCGTTATAATCCAATGCTTCCTCACAGTGCTAGTCGCCAGAACTTTTGGTTTTTATCAAGAAGCGTATTTTAATCGGGATGGCAAAGCGAAAGCCCACGAGACTGTGAAGGTGGTGCTTTAGGGCTATGTGTAAGACGAGGGAAGGCTACTTAAGGGATTCTTTGGCAAGCAGACGCGTGAGAAAACTAGTCCTCGCGGCTCTGCTGGTACTGGCTATAACACTGTTAGACCCGTCCCTTGTAAGAGCGCAGGAGCGCTCTTATCATTTTCCCGAGGTTCGCATTGCAGCAGAGGTGCATCCCGATGGCTCTATGAGTGTGGTTGAGCGACGGACCTTTGACTTCCAAGGGCGCTTTCGGGGGGCCTTTGAATATATTTATCTAAAAAGAGGGACTTCTATAAAGAATATCCAAGTTGGCGAGGAGGGTACCCCTTATAAGCAAATGCCTCCCGGCACCCGGGACATTCCTGGTATTTTTTACGTCGAGCAGCTTCCCGGTTCTGTCTACATTGACTGGAGTTTTGAAGCGCAGGACGAGAAGCGCACCTTTATCATTTCTTACTTAGTGGAGAACGCTGTTCTGGCGCATCGAGATGTAGCGGAGCTTTATTGGCAGTTCATCGGAGGTGAGTGGGAGCAACGGACCGACAATGCCTCGGTTGTCTTGAGTTTACCCGCGGGGGCTGACCGAGATGACCTCCGGGCCTGGGGACATGGCCCGTTGAATGGTCGTGTGGATATCGAGAGCCCGACCCGTATTGTTTGGAGAGTGGAGGACTTGCCTCCACAGCAGTTTCTGGAGGGGAGAGTAGTTTTCCCGGTGAAGCTGGTTCCCAATGCGACTAACTTCTCTGGGAGAGAAGGCTTACCTGCAATCCTGAAGGAAGAGGGAGCGTGGGCCCGCGAGGCCAATTTGCGACGCCAGCTATACCGGCTAGACTTCATCCTGGGACCACTGTTAATTCTGTTTGCCTTAGGGTTTTATCTCATCATAAGGCGGAGATCCATAACGCATCCTTCGGCCTATCAAGGAGACTATTACCGTGAGCTGCCAGGAGATTACTCTCCAGCAGAAGCGGGCTATCTCGTTCGCTTGGGCAGGACTAAGCCGGAGGACTTTACGGCCACTGTGTTGGATTTGGCTCGTCGGGGCCACCTTAAGATAGAGGAGTATCAGGGAGAAAGCGGGGTAGTCTGGAAACACGAATTCACCGATTACCGCGTTATTCCCCAACGGGGCAAGGGTTCCCTGACGGAGCACGAGCAGAAGCTTCATGATTTCATCTTTAAGAAAGTGGCTCGAGAAGGTCTGCCAGAAGGGGTTGCCTTTAAAGATATTGAAAGGTATGCCAAGAGCGCACCAGAGAGCGTGCAAAGCTTCTACCGGAGTTGGCGGAAAGAGATCAAGGCGAGGGCTGAGAGCCATGGTTTTTTCAGTGGGATTGCTCTGTCAGGCGTCATCGTGGGAGCAATTCTGACTATTATAGGGTTAATCTTGGCGTTTGCTCTAGAGATGCGTGTGGCAGGATATACCGCCCTGGTTGTTGGCCCTCTCCTACTTTTCGGTGGGGCGTATCAGAAGAAATTGAGCCCCACTGGTGCGGATCATTTTGCCAAGTGGAGAGCTTTTAGGCGATTTCTGCTGCACTTTTCTGAAATGGAGCGCGCTACCATTCCTGCTTTGGTGATCTGGGAGCATTATCTCGTCTATGCCGTGGTCTTGGGTGTGGCAACACAGGTAATGCAGCAACTTCAACTGGTCTATCCTCAAATAAAGGAGAACCCAAATCTTCTCGGCCCTGCCTGGTACGTGGCGGCAACCAAGCAACCCGCTCAATTCGACAGTTTTATCTCTACCATGGAGCGATCTTTTCAGACTGCTTTTCGCTCCGCCCCCTCATCTGGTGCCGGTAGAGGCGGTGGGTTCTCTGGCGGTGGAGGTGGAGGCGGCGGTGGAGGTGGAGGCGGCGCCCGCTAAGCGCACGGTGCCGTTCACGAGTAACCAAGTAACAGGGGCTAGCAATAACTAAAGACTGTCACCATATCCATGTACTGAGACCTATGATAGCACCAACTAAACGATTGTAAAGTAACCTAAGATAATAGATAATACAGGTATCATTTTTATCTTAAGTATGGGCATCCTTGTTATCAATTTTATCCCATATATAATGCTTCAGGTAGAACTCAAGGGAGCATTAGTGAAAAGGACACAAATTTATCGTATGTGCGAGTGCGGTGGTGATAGCCATTTATTAAAGATAGGCTATCGCTATAGAGTTTTGCTGTCTTTTGGTAAAGGCAGCAAAAAGAATGCCTTAATATTAAAATCAAGATACCGTTTTTAAGAACGTGAGGTCTACCTCAGTGCTGAGACCTATATAGCATTTACCAATTACCAAAAGGGGTGTGCACATGAATGATTCCTTTAACGTAAGACCAAGGGGGCACCGAAGATCAGTAGCAGTATTGATGGTTATCTTTATGCTCATTAGCGTTGCTTTACCTACATATGCTATGGATGGATCTATCAAGAGCTCCTCTATGCTAGGATCAGCTGCACTGGTCTCTCCAAAGATTGCCGCAGGTGTCGGCTGTCACTCCCTCGCCCTCAAGCAAGATGGCACGGTGTGGGGATGGGGCGATAACAGCTTCGGTCAACTTGGAGACGGCACGAAAACGAATAGGAGCACCCCGGTTCAGGCTAAGGCTCTTACCAACGTCACCGCAATTGCAGCTGGGGATGCTCACTCCCTCGCTCGCAAATCAGACGGCACGGTCTGGGCATGGGGAGGGAATGGGTTTGGTCAGCTTGGCGATGGCACCACGACTAAT
>DASQQM010000266.1:0-3882 GCA_035643475.1 Anaerolineae bacterium
GGGTGTGGGTAGAAGATATGAGTATTATCAGATGGCCAAGTGAAAGCAAGAGACGTGGGTAAGAGATGTGGGTACTACTCTATGAACTACTCACTATGAACTACTAACTCTTAGATGTGCCAATGTCAGTGAGGGTAGGAAGTGTGGGTAGAGTTACTCAGTGCTGCAGAAGATTGGTGAGTAGGTGAATGGGTGAATTCACGATAATACTTATCAATTTGGTTAAAGTCATTTACCCTGATATTACTAAGGGCATTATATTACAAACTAGCGCCCCTTTCAGACACGAAAAGTTCCTTTTTAGACGAACCCTGTTTACATTGTTGGGTGGTTACAGTACTATGAAAGTGGTTCTCAACCCTTATAAGCCTTATGGGGTATTAAGGAGGCGATGCCTTAAATGACGCTGAAAGAATCATCTTTAAAGAAGGTGAAGATGGTAAATACGTTAAGAGAATCAACAATAAACTCTAGACTCAGGGATTTTGCTTCTTAGGGGAAACCACGAATGAAACAGTTATCTAAGAAAAGTTTGGTGGGTGTACTAGTATTCAGTTTTCTAGCATTGGCCAGTGCATTTCTGATATATGGTAAAATAACAAGCGCCCCTCCAGACGAAAAAGAGATGAAAAAGGGGTACACTGAATCTGAGTTAGTTGCGAAAGGAGATGAAGTAGCTCAAGACCTTGAAAAGTACGGCGTTAAAGGTCCATCTACGCTAGATGTAAACTCTGCTGATCAAAAGCTAGAGTTAACCGTTCCACAAATTAGCGATGATGCAAAACAAGCCCTGCAAGAAAAGTACGGGGATCTTTTAGTGATTACGGTTGATAAAGATTTCCGGTATGAGAAGTTCTAAGTCGTGTGCCTAATGATAACAACCTTGGAGTAAGATCGTATTTTGCCAATACAAAATTAAGGCTTGAGATGCTGGCCCATTACGGCCTCCCTGGCTTAAGGAAACTCACGGTTTCCATAGCCAGTAGGGGCCCCGAGCCTGTCTCGACCCTTCTTAGGGCGGACACAGGGTCCGCCCCTACAGCACTGGATAACTCTACCTACACCTTCTACCCACTCATTGGCCAGTGGCTCTTGGCCATTGGCTGATCCCCTTCATCTTCTACCAACATCTCTGACCCCTGGACCCCGGACCCTGGACCCTAGATCCAGGTCCCTGGCCACCTGGTAACCTACTCACCCATTCACCGACTCACCGATCTTCTGCAGCATTGAGCAACTCTTCCTACGCGATCTCGGCAAGCGGCTCTACCTGCCAGGGGATCCCGTGCCTATGCGTGTAGAGGTAATACTTCTCAAGGCCTACCTTAAGGGCAGATAACGACCTGCCCACTCGTAGCATCTTGTAGTTCTTGGTCAAAACGGTGATCTCACCCATATCCGGAAGTATATAGAGTTCCTTGAAGGCGCGATCGGGATCGAAGAGCTCCTTTTCCCCGCCGCTAATATCGACATATATATTGCGTGCGGCTATCCTCCCCTGCTCCATCGCTATGTGGGCCACCTTCGGCACATTCTTGCCATCGTAGCTGCACGCATCGCCGGGGACGTAGATATTTGCATATGCTTTAGAAGATAAATCATTGTTGACGGGTACAAAGCCATCCTTGGCTGAGAATTCAAGTCCCTGGATAAGTTCTGGCGCCTCGAGCTTCCCCACAGCACAGGTTACATCCGATGGGACCTCCACATCGCCCTCCAGGATGGCCATACCGGGCCTTGCCGCAACCAGGTTCTTACCGAGGAACAGATTTATCCCACGTTGCTCAAAATTTGCGGTAACAAGATCACAGGCTTCCCGCCCAAGGTGAATTAAAAGCCGGTGTTTCTCTTCAGCCAGGTTAAGCTCGAATTTATGCCGTAGCCCCTTTTCTCTCAGGTAAACATCTAATAACCCAAGGTATTCGGCGCCCGGCCCAGGTCTTTCACCCTCTATGGCCACAGTAATTGATCCGCCATCCATCTCGCCTATAATTTTGGTGAACGTAAGTATATCAGGAAAATCGCATGGAAAAAGGATATTCTCGTTTCCCTTGATATGATCCCTTTTCGATCTCCAGCCAGCGGCAATTACCAGGTAATCGTATATCAACTTGTGGCCGCTCGCCAGGCTCACTGTATTCCCTTCTGCATCTATTTCAACCGCCTCATCGTGGTAGAAAGTGATGCCTTTTTTGCTGAGAACCGGTCTGATCTCAATGGATATATCTTCCAGCTCCCTGCGCCTCGGTGGAAGCCAGATCAGGCTGGGGGTATACACCATTGTATCGTTCTTATCTATGACTGATATATTCATATCGCCTGTATCTAGCCTTCTTAACCAAAAAGCTGTCTCCATGCCGGCGAAACCGCACCCCAGAATAACTATGTTTTTCACGATACGACCTCCGTTCACCAATATAAGCGCGGATTTGTTAGATATATTACCCAATTGGAAAAGTTGTCCTTAAAAGGTCCACGCGTTAATGCCGATTTTCCGGAGCGTGATCGACCAATTCGCGCATGACCTAAGTAAAGATGCCTGGAATTATCCAGATTTTACATGTAGAGGAGGCTCTATGGCACACGAGCACAAGCGACGTAAGTATAAACGACCCGAGCGCGGGCATCTAATAAGATACGAAGAGCTTTTATTTGAGCCCGAGAGGATCACCAAAGAGGAGTTAAAGAAGCTGATCGATGAGGATAAAAATCCCTTAATCCTTGATGTAAGGGGTGCCCATGGCTACAGAGAGAGCGATATTAAAATCAAGGGATCGGTAAGAATCCCGCCGGCCCACGTTCACGATCTAGTTGATGCGTTGCCCAAAGATAGGCCGATCATCGTCTACTGAGACTGACCCCACGAGGAGACGAGCGCCTGGGTGGCGCTTATGCTAAAGGGACACGGTTTCACCAGCGTATGGCCCCTAAAGGGTGGAATTGCCGAGTGGGAACAGGCAGGGTACCCCGTCGAGCCCAAGGAGTAGTACAGCGTCACCACTGTTCCGACAAGATTAGCGATCGTCCCTGACGGGTATATTAAGAATCAACTTTGGCTGCTGGTAAGGCATGCGAGTATCCAAGAGCCCGGAGGTTAAGAATTGAGCGAAGTGAGCTACGATATTGCGATAATTGGCGGTGGGCCAGGCGGCTATGCGGCCGCATTGCGGGCTGCCGAGCTAAACCTTAAGGTAGCAATTATTGAAAGAGAAAAGGTCGGTGGGACGTGCCTGCACCGTGGATGTATCCCAACTACCAGCCTCTTACAATATGCAAGCGTACTTGATGACATCAAGCGGTCGGATAAATTCGGAATTAAGGTTGAGGGAGTATCATATGATTGGCAGGGAGTTCAGAAAACAAAGGGCGTGGCCGTTAACCGCCTCTTCATGGGATTAAAAACGCTCCTTAAGCAACGTAAGGTAGAAGTGATTAACGGGATAGGTAGATTCTCGGAACCCGGCGTGGTATCGGTCGAGGGCAACGCGGATGTTAGTGCCGTAAGGGCGTCGCACGTCATCATCGCTACCGGATCCCTGCCTCAGACCATCCCTGCCCTTCAAGGCGATAGCAGTCTTGCCATGAATACCGATCAGGCTCTTGAGATAGACGGGATCCCCAAATCCATCTCGATAATCGGCGGTGGCGCGTATGGGGTGGAGTTCGCCTCCTTGTTCAGGTCATTCGGGTCCGAAGTGTCGATCATAGAGGTTGCCCCCCGCCTCCTGCCCCGCGATGATGCGGATATATCGAAGTACCTGGAGAGAGCCTTCACCAAGCGCGGCATCAATGTGCACACCGGTGCCAGGGTTGAAGAGGCGCGTAGGAAAGACGGCGGTATCGAGATCGATATCTCAAAGGAAGGTGAGCGTACAACCATCG
>DASQQM010000267.1:0-9239 GCA_035643475.1 Anaerolineae bacterium
CTCGTGAGAGGGGCGATGAGAAACTTTCCCCTGCGGGTTATATCTGTAAATGCCTCACCGATTGCGGTGTCTCTAAACCCTTCTTCAGAAATATCCTGGAGGGTCCTCACCGGTTTTCCGGGAGTGCGGATAACTTCAAAAGAAGCTATCTCCTTCCCCACTATAGTTCTTGCAAGTGCGCGCCTTGCGATCTCAACTTCAGGAAGTTCCGGCATATCAAACCCCTGCTATACCTTAGTCGCTTTAGAAAAGAGAACCATACCATCCAGGCGCCGCTCATGGTTGATCTGAGACAGGCCAGCGGCAGACATAATCTGGGTTGCGTCGTGCTCAGAGAACCTGCGCGCGCCCTCGGCAGCGTACAGCCAATCCTCAAGCACCCCGGCTTCGCGATTGCCTAATCCATGCCTTTCAATATAAGAGATTACATCTCGCCCGGTCATCTTATCCGAGGGATTCATCATCACCACCCTGCCGCCCTTTTTAACGACCCTAGTCATCTCTTTGAGCGCAATCACTGGATCTTCAACAAAATAGATAACTGAGGTCGCAACAGCAACATCGAAGTACTCGCTCTCCTCGGGGATATTTTCGGCCCTGCCCACGGTGTAAGAAGCGTTTTCTATGTCCTCTTCCGTGGCGTGCTCCCTCGCCCTTCGAACCATGGCAGCTGATATATCAATGCACGACACCGCTTTGACCCTTTCTGCAAGAAGGCGCGTCAGATAACCCGGCCCGCAGCCAACATCGACAATGTTCATACCCGGCCTTATCTCGATAAAGCCAGCAAAGTCCTGAAGTAGACGCCTATAAAACGGCGTCTCCTGTACTTGCTCAAAAAAATCTACTGCCCTGTCGAAGAAAGACATGAAGCCACCTCGTAAATTTTGTACGAATATACCCAATTTAGTTGGTAGCTATTAACGGCTGATGATTGGCATTGGTTAGGTTTTATATGCAAAAGATAGGATCTTTAAAATATAAGGTAAAGCGGCTATTAGCCGCCAACCATTAATCCTAGTAGTTTATCTCTATATTTGCTGATGGCTGATAGCTGACAGCTATATTAATCGAATGCCGGCTCTTCTTCCGGCATTAACTGCGCTTGCTCAGCAAGTAGCTCAGTTGCACCCTCCTGTAACACGGGACGCTCGGTGTGGGTGGTGCGAAGGGCAATTTCCCGCAAGAAAAACATCAACAAAACGCCCGCAACCATCATAAACGTTGCAACGAAGAATATCCCGGTTATACTATCAGACAGCGCGAGGCGTAGATCGCCCATGATGACGGCGAACGCTTTTTGTGCTGCCACCGGCATCTTCGTGATAGCACCCCGCATTTCGCCCACCCTCATCAGCGTTTCCGGGTCTTTCAGGCTATCAGTAAGTTGTGTGGGCAGGAGCCGCAGTGATTGCGAGTGTTTTACAAACAAGTCCGCCAACTCGGTTTTAAGGTTGTTGTTAAGTAGGCTACCCATAATGGCCACACCGAAAGTGCCACCGATTGACCGGAAAAATTGCGTAGCCGCAGTGACAACGCCAAGCTCGCTATGTGAAAAAGCGTTCTGCACAGCTATGGTAAATATCGGGAAGGTAACGCCAAGCCCACCACCAACCAGGATCATATCCCTTACGACCTCAGAATTCTGCGTGTGAATGGTCATTGTTGAGAGTAGGTACATGCCCAGCGTAGAAACCGCCAGGCCAGCAATACCCATGATCTTGTATTTTCCCGTCCGGGACATCACTTGACCCGCGATCGTGCTCGCGATAACGGTTGATATCATCATCGGAAAGAGCAGTAGCCCCGAGTTCGTGGCGCTCTTTCCAATAACCGCTTGTATGAACACCGGGATATAGGCGATTGTTCCAAACATGGCCACGCCGGTTAGGAATATAATCATGACGGACACGCTAAAAATGCGATTATTAAACAGGTGAAGACCGATAATTGGCTCTTTGGCCCTGCTCTCAGCAAGTAGAAACGCTACCAGCATAGCCATCGAAAAAGCCAAAAGACCGATGATCCGGGTTGAGCCCCAGGGATATGTCGAGCCACCCCAGACGAGCACCAGTAAAAGAGGAACTATGCCGGCAAGAAGCGTGCCCGAGCCCCACCAGTCTATTTTGCGCCCCTTATGACCGGCTATAACAGGCATGACCTTAGCAACCACTAGAACCGCCAGTATACCTAACGGAACGTTTATATAAAAGTTCCAGCGCCAGTTTAAATTGTCCGTTACATAACCACCGACGAGCGGGCCAACTATGCTGGCCACTCCGAAGACGGCGCCCATGACCCCGGCCCACTTGCCGCGCTCAGCAGGTGGGAAAAGATCTCCGATTATCGCAAGCGCGTTTGCCATCATAGCGCCGGCTCCGATACCCTGCAGACCTCTAAAAATTATGAGCTGGACCATGGACTGTGATGCGCCTGAGAGCGCCGAGGCGGTAACAAATATGACAATTCCACCTATAAAGAACCATTTGCGCCCATAGATGTCGGAAAGCTTTCCATAAATAGGTATCGAAGCCGTTGAACCAAGCATATAAGCGGTAAAGACCCAGGAGAGCATATTAAGGCCACCCAACTCGCTTACAATCCTCGGCATCGCCGTTCCGACTATGGTTTGATCAAGCGCCCCTAAAAGCATGCCGAAGAACACGCCGACCATTACCATTATTTTCTGCCTCATCGGTATCGTTTCCACCTACTACCCCCTAAGCTAACACTCAAAATAAGACGACTAATACATTGCGGCCTTCGATTAAGTTGGTTGACTTAATCTACTGCTTACTCTTCGGATTTATTCATTAGCTCTTCCATGCTTTGAACTTTGCTTGTCAGATGCTCTATTATGTGGCCAAGCTCCTCAGCTTTGATCATAAAGAGCCCCGTGTTTTTTGGACCGGTAAAGAAAAGCATCTTAGTACCCGGCTCGATTCCAAGAGAGCGCCTGGCATCTGCCGGTATTGCTATTTGCCCACGCTCCCCAACCGTTGCTGCACCCAAAAAAGCCTTCACGCGCACAAGAATTCCCCTCTCCACATGTAATTACATGCAATTCAGGTAGAATAACACGTATAAACAAAAAGAGCAATGGGTTGGGGACGTTGGTTTGCTTGTTTACGTGCTCTGCCTGAAAGTAGCTATCAGCTGCCAGAAATCAGCAAACAGCACATTCGGCACATTCCTCAAACACGCCGCTCGATGGCATAATCGGAGAGACATGGTTATACTATTCCACTGCTTACGATCCGATAATAAGCTATAAAAATGCTTGGACTATCGTTACTAGCCCAAAGATCGTGAATAAAACCGCCGAGATATACTTAATCTTTTCCTGGGGGATCTTTTTGCCGGCAAAAACACCGGCGATAATGGCAGCACCATCGGCTAAAACCATCCCCACCGTCGATCCCAGCCATACATTAATAAATGAGTGATATTTTGCTGCAAGCGATATTGTTGCCAGCTGCGTCTTATCACCAAGCTCAGCGATGAAGAAGGCGACCGTGACGGTGACGATAGCGCCAAGCGAATGAGCACCCTCGCGTACCTTACCTTGCTCATCATGCTCATCCCGCTTGAGCATCCATATACCGAACCCGATGAAAGAAAACCCAACAATAATCCGGAGATACTGCATCGGGATGAGGTCGCTCACCACCTGTCCGACAGTAACGGCCAACAATTGTAAAAGAAGAAGTGCAATGAAGATACCAGTTATAACCTTTGCCGGCTTATACCTCGTGGCAAATGAGAGCGCTAGTAGCTGGGTTTTATCCCCCAGCTCAGCCACAGTCACCAGGAACAATGAAGCTATAAAGCTTACCACTTTTCCTCCTAATAAAAAAAGACCTTTGGCCAGTATTAATTACTCGCCAAAGGTCTCGCCTATCGGACGTGCCTAGATACGGCCGGGGCTTATCGCCCAGTATGTCGACCGCATCGCCTCTTATGAGGCTAGCTACTCCCCTTCGGTATTAGAAAAATATCAGAATGCTTGTTTATTGTCAATCACGTTCCTTTATGTCGTTAACAACGGAGATTGTGAGGTTCTCTGAGGGCCTCATACGATTAAGGCCTGCTTACTAATTTCATACATGGCTTGAAACAAAATCCGCCTTAGGAGCGCTTCCAAGGTTGGAGGCACCAAAACTTGGCTGAAGTGCGCCTGTAGCACTAACGTCTATCTTAACCTTACTAAGATATTAGTTTATAATAGAGATAAGAGTAAAAGATCATCGGCTAGTTAACAGCGGAAAGCTTATTAGCGGCAGCAGATACATCCTTGTGGAAGCTCGATTATGGAGGTATGGGAATATCGTGTCGGTTGTAATTGGTCTCATACTATTATTAGCAGTAGCGATGTTGGTAATGGGCATTGTGGTGAGAAGTAACGCGTTAATGGTAGTATCATTCATCCTAGCGATTTTCTTAGTGGTAATGATTATGTTGCTTGGACAGGCTCTCAGCCGCATGTAAGCAGCGTATTCTAAAGCATGTACTAATATCCAGCATGGTTCTTACTATAAGGTATCAATTAAGAGGAATACTACTGCCGACCCTGCGCAGGCCGCTTTAACACCAGTATTGCAACATCATCCGCAAGCGCTCCATTCGTGAAGCGGAGGACCTCGTCCCTGAGGTGCTCAGCCACCGCGCGGGCCGATGCGTCGCGCATCCCTGAAACCGCATCGATAACCCTGCCCTCACCGAAGAACCCTTCATTACTGCGCGCCTCGATCAATCCATCAGTATAGGCGACGAGAAAAGCTCCGGCCTCCAATATCACCTTGCTCAACGCGTAGGTCGATTCCTCATCAACTGCGAGAGCAATCCCACCTGGCTCGAGTATCCGACATGCGCTATCACAAAGGATTGGTGGTGGATGCCCGGCGCTTACCAATTTTAGATGACCGGGTGCCTCATATACACCAGCCAAAGCCGTCGCAAAGTGACCGGCCTCCAATTCGGATTTAAGCACGCGGTTCAGTCTCGATACGGCTCCAGCCAGGTCCGGGCTCTCATGTACAAATCCCCTGAAAAGAAAGCGGAGCATAGCGGCATCTGTAGCCGCCTCAAGGCCATGTCCAGAAAGATCACCGATAATAAAAGCTGCTTTCTGCTGGTCGAGCACTAGTAAGTCGATGATATCACCACCAACCTTGGCCCGCTCTCCAGCTGAGAGGTAAACATAAGCTACCTCAAGGTCAGCAACCCGCTTCGGGATATCCGGAAGTAGCCCTTCCTGCACTACCCGGCCGACCTCGGCCTCTTCCAGTAACTCCTTCCGGTAGACCTGAAAATAGGAGGTGGCGATGGCGGCAAGCGCTGCATGCAGGAACTCATCCATCCATAACAGCCACTCCAACGTTCTCTCTGATGGCGGATCGAGCAAGAACTGGAGGTAACTCTCTTCAAGGAAGTGCAAGCTTATTATCAGTGCCTCATAGGGGAAATTTCGACGGGCTAAGTCGGCGCCAGCCTCCTCAAGATTCTCAACGCACCTCTCCGGTTCACGCGCACGCAAGCACTTAAGCATGTCGTGAAAAAGCCCGCCGAATACGTGTCTTAGGTCCTCGCGATTAAAACCTGGCGGTCTCCATGCGTTGTACTGACGCCGTATCCAATCGTCAATAATATCTTCCTCGTGGGGGATGAGGCGTCCGGCAACCTCTTGTAGTGCATCTTTGCCCGCCTGGCTAAGCTCTACAATCCGGTACCCTATAAACCCGCTCGATTCATCCCGATTTCCATCTTTAATGTGTCGCTCAGGATCCATACAAGAATTATCCACCTTTCGCAGGCATTGAGCAATTTAAAATCTAGCTCAAAAGATATGGCATAGATTATTGGGTAGTCGCAAGGTTCCGTTGGGCCTCATAGAGCCGTGCATTTTCAAGGGCCAGCGAGACAGATGCGCCCAATTTTCTTGCAAAATCGATTTGAGCTTCGGTAAATACCACCGGTGCAGAGAAATAAAGAAAATTCAGGGTACCTATTGTATCGCCTTTAACAACTAATGGTGTAGTCAAGATAGACCGGATGCCAAATTCTTTCATTATCTCTGTATTAACTCGACTGTCACTATAAGCATCATTTACTGCTACAGGCTCTATTGTTTTGGCGGCAAGTGCTGATACCTTAGCCTCGTCATAGGTGAGCTGCAACCCAAGCAGCTCTTCTCTACGTCCATAGACGTACCGTGCTGCCCAGTGATTATCCTCGCACATCATAACGTCCGCCGTTTCGCTCCCTATAGCTTTTGCAGATTCCTCCACTACCCTTTGCATAATCTCATCAAAATCAAGTGTGGAGCTTATAGCCGCATTGATATCGTTGAGAGCATTACTTAACTCGGCTACCTCTCTAGTCTTATCAAATAGCTTAGCGTTAACTATTGCCATTGCGCACCGGTCAGCTGTAACTTCAAGCAAGTAAATATCATTAATATTTTTCGGACGTATATGCAGCCAACCCACATGCAATACGCCGATGATTCTGCCACCATACATCAGCGGTACACCAAGCAGGCTACGAATGCCTAGCTCTTCAATAAAGGGACACAGTATATGCGGATCATGTTGCGCATCCTCGACATAAAGCGGTATCGTTAATTTTGCAACAGTGCCTGCGAATCCCTCGCCAACTTTAACTGCGTAACGATTCCATACTTGCTCTTTGATCCCAATACCTGTACGAATTATTAACTGGTTACCCTCTTCCACGAGGATTACTGCAGTGTCTACCGCCATTATCTTTGCTAGCCGGGCCAAGAGGCTATTAAGTAGCTCATCTAGGCTTAGCATACCGATAGCAACATTAGTGATCTGCCGCAACGAGTTAAGTTCGTACAAGAATCGCTCCCGCTCTTCTTCTATCTGTTTACGCTCAGTTATGTCCTCAACTATGCCGATAGCGTATAGCGGATTGCCTGCATCGTCTCGGACAAGCGAAACGCTTAGGCGACTCCAGATTACCTTATCCCCTCTCTTGATATATCGCTTCTCAATCTGGTAATGATCTCGCTTTCCTTCTGCCAATTCCTTGAATAATTGCCAACTTGCTTCTATATCTTCGGGGTGAGTGATAGTTGCGGGGACCTGGCCAAGAAGGTACTCTTCGCTGTAGCCAAGCATCTGGCAGAATGCAGGGTTAACCTCGATAATCGGCCCCATTCCCTCTACACTTAAAAGCGCTATGCCGATAGCCGCCTTATTAAAAATTGCTCGAGAGTGTAGTCCGCTCTCCTTTAGGGCCTCTTCAGCATGCTTCTGCTCTGCTATATCCCGCACGGTGTTAACAACTAAACTAACATGGCCGTTTGCATCCTTGATTGGCTTCAATGTATATATGTGCTCTCTAGTCCCATGGATCGAGGGGTAATTAATCTCAGCGGTTAATGAGTCGCCTGTGCTGAAAACTTTCCTTACGTTATCTTCAAAGGGTTGTGTAATCTTTTTTGGAAGCCAAAGCTTGCTCCAGATTCTCCCAATCATATCAGTTTGTTCAAACTTTAGCACCTCGGCGCCTGATCTATTTACATAGATGCACCGCATGTCTTTGTCATAGATATAGATATGCTCAGGAAGGACGGAGAGTATATTGTCTAATATCTCATTTCGTTGTAGCCCTAAGCCGCGCTTTTTCAAAATGCTTCCCACAGGTATGCTTGTTAACTTTAATAAGATTATATTCGCTTATGGCCTTTTTTAGTAGTTGGAATTCACATATATTGTCGTATCCCCGAAGGAGGTGACTACTTCACTTATGCTCTTATCTTAAGAATATGGTTGATATACTGTGCCCAGAAATAGCTGCCAGTCTCCTCTAGCACTGGATACTCAATATCTTCTTTTGCGACTAGATCTGATGCCCCAATAACCCTATCAGCCTGGTAGAGGATAACCTTTCCTAGAACAGTACCCCTTCTTACAGGTAGATCGATATCCGACACATACTGCGTCTCTATGCGCGTCGGAAGATACTCTCTCACAACAGCGCTTACATCTTCTGCAGCAACCAAATCAACATATGGCCCATATCTCGAGGTTACCGTCTTATAGATAGCTCCCTTTGATATGAGCTTTTTCTCCCCATACAGGCTAAAGCCAAAATCGAGCAGGGCAGCGGATTCCTTGAATAGGATCTTACGTTTTTTCTCACCAAGCACAACGCTTATGAGCGACACATCTCCCCTCGTTGCAGAGGCCACCAAGCAGTTGCCGGCCTTTCTTGTATAGCCGGTTTTACCGCCATTAGCACCAGGATAACTTGATAGGAGAACATTCGTGCTCTTGATGTTGGTAGGAAGCCCCGGGGCACTGCGGTTGAGTTGCCAGGTTTTCGTCGAAGTAATCTCCGCAAACGTTTTGTCCTGCATAGCATACCTGGCAATTGTAGCAAGATCACGAGCGGTCGAGTAATGATTCGCATGATCGAGCCCATGAGGATTCATATAGTGGGTGTTTTGGGCGCCGATTAAAGCAGCCTTGCTATTCATCATCCCGGCAAACCCACTGACAGAACCGCCCACATGGTCAGCTATCGCAACCGCAGCATCATTTGCGGAAGGCAACAACAATGCATAAAGCAGATCCCTTAGCTTCATGCGCTCATTTACTGCAAGCCGCACGCCCCCAAGCATGCCTGGGCCGAGCGCATCCCTTTTAACGGTAACGGTATCGTCGAGATTTGCGTGCTTGATTGTAACTATCGCAGTCATTATCTTTGTTATGCTTGCTATAGGGCGCTTCTCTTCAGAATTCTTCCGCCAGAGCATATCGCCGGTCTTCGCATCGATGAGCATAGCCGAAGCGGCTGTTACCTCCGGTGCTGTGCGTATACCCGCCCTATCCGGTGTATCTACTGCTGCCAGGGGATTAGCAAATGCAGCATGCGATAGCGGGGCACTCATCGTTATGAGGAGTATGATTATTACTAGTAAAGAAATAGATCTCTTCATTACTCACCTACCAAACGTACTTTCCGTATTTTACGATGCTTTTCAAAAAAAAGGAAGAATAAGGATATGCTGGTAAAGCGCCATAATATCTAAGCTTAACGACCGTACCGGTTAAGGTGTAAACGCAACATTAAGGCGGGTTGAATACAGACATCGCGCTTTAGCGGATCAGACCCGGTGTCCACCGCATCGTTTGCCTGAGGCAAAAGCAGATGGTAGTAATTCGTCTATAATATTGCTAATAAGGATAAGAGATTCAATATACCTA
>DASQQM010000268.1:0-2564 GCA_035643475.1 Anaerolineae bacterium
AAAGACCGCACATTCCTTGTATTGCCTACCAGCCTTTACCATCCGCTCGATCTCACTTGCCACGAATGTCGCCTCTTCGTGCTCGTTTTCTCCTTGGTAGTGAACGATAAGCTCTCCGTTGTCGTTTTCCGTCCAGAGCGCTTTCGGCTTGCGGGCACGGTTATTTTGCATTACGTAGTTTGCCGCTTTAAGGATGGTTTTGGTAGAGCGATAATTCTGCTCAAGCTTGATAACCAGGCACTCTGGATAATCGCGCTCGAACTCCAGTATGTTTCGGATATCGGCTCCACGGAACCTGTAGATTGATTGGTCATCATCCCCTACAACACAGAGGTTACGGTGCTTTCCTGCTAGGGTTCTGACGAGCTCATACTGCGCAGTGTTGGTATCCTGGTACTCGTCAACTAGTATATACCTAAACTTCTCCTGGTAGGCATCGAGAACCGATGGAAAGAGCTGGAATAGGTTTACCGTCACCATTATCAAATCATCAAAATCAAGGGCGTTACTCTGGTAGAGCCGGTCCTGGTAGAGCTTATAAATGTCGGCAATCATCCTTTCGGTATAGGTCGTTGCACGCATTGCGTACGTCTCGGCGTCAACGAGCTCACTCTTTGCGCTCGATATTGCAGCTGCAACTTTTCCCGGTGGATAGCGCTTACTGTCGATATTTAGATCCCTTAGGCAATAATTGACGAGCCTGGTGGAGTCGTTCCCGTCATAAATGACGAAGTTGCGGCTATAACCAAGGCGCTCTGCCTCCTGCCGCAGTATTCTCACGCAGGTCGAATGGAAGGTGCTCACCCACATACCCCGGCTGATTCCACCGACGAGCTTCGCCACTCGCTCCTTCATCTCGTTGGCGGCCTTATTTGTAAAGGTGATCGCCAGTATGTCGAAGGGATGTACACCCCTTTCTCGTATAAGATGAGCAATCCTATAGGTGAGTATTCGTGTCTTTCCGCTTCCAGCCCCAGCTAGAACAAGGAGGGGGCCTTCCCAATGCATTACTGCCTCACGCTGGACTGGGTTTAGATTATCTAACATTTCTATAACCTCTAACTCGTAATTAGTCCCATTTTACCTGCACATCAAAAGCATTCATAAGAAAATGGGTCAAAGTTAAATATAACATTAAACGGATTTATTATCTAAAGCCTCACGGATGGCTTCTAAAGGGCTTTAAATGGGTGGTTAAGCCCCTATGGATTTTTTCGATCTTCTGCTTATAGGCTTCAAGCTCATGCTTTCTATTTTGAATTTCGATCTCGTTTTTCTTGCGGTACTCAAGGCCCCTTACGACCGCCGATTCAATGCTATTTGTCATCTCAGATACCTGATCATCCAGTATGCCCTTTAGGGAAAGCAGGCTATCATCTAGCCTCTCGTAAAGGTCTCCTCGAACACGACCGCAATGCACATTAAAGAGATGTATAAGCTTTTCTTTGGCATCCGAATACAGCATTTTTGCGGCAAACACTTTAGGCAGGATGCTTCTAACCGGTGTAACCAAAAGATCGATGCTGGTAACCTCTTCTTCAAGTAAGTAGTAGAAGTGCTTGCTGTCAAGAAGCATCACTGTGTTGACGATTTGCGAGAGGGAAAGTCCGAATATCTCTGATGCCGCATCCACGATTTCCTGGGCGATCTTGTTTGTCTCCTCGATGAGGCGCTCAGCTACCAATTGGAAGCCATCCGACATTTTCTTTTCTTGCTCACTTCGCCAGCGTGTAAAGATTGAAAGAATGATATGTTTAACAGCGTCATCTAGCTTATCGGCGATTTGCCCCTTTGAGCCTGCCTTTGCGTTTTCATATTCAGCTTCAAGCTCGCTAATGGCTTCGGGTAATTCTTCTTTCTTTAAGGCCTCTACTTCTTCATCGTATTGTTTGATGAGTTCATAAACCTGGCCTTTCATGAGGTAGTGCGCATCAAGGCGCTTTCGCTCAATTTTGCCGATATATTCTTTAAAATCACCCAACTGCCGTTCGATAATTTCAACAGGGGCTTCAAGCGTTTTAAGCTCAAGTTCGATGTGGCGCATTATATTATCGGTTACCTGCATGCCGCGATTGATGGCAACGGCTAGAATAAGAGAACCCTTTTCTTTGAGCAGAAATTCCGAAAGCTCACGCTCAAATTCGGGCAAATTACTTTGCGTGAGCGCGACTTTATCGTTTTGCTCCTGGCCTTTCAGGGCAAGCCGGGCAGAAAGTGGAATTAAGGTGACGGCGTTACCCAGTGCTCGCTCTAGAACTTCTCTACTAAAAGCCAGGGACTCTTCCCGTTCGGCATCCGTTAAATAGTCTATCTTATTTTGTTTGAATGTTTCTTGAAGCTTATTAAGTATTGCAAGCAGCTCTGCCCTTGTTGCGGTGTAGTTGTCCAGCATGCAAATCACCTCTTTTAGAATAAGAAAAGCTCCTACGATTTCTCGTAGGAGCTATCAGCCATTTGTAGCGATTTGCGCGAGCTCCATCGCGTACTTGTTATTTATCTAGCTAAATCCTAACTAAATCATAAGAGATAGCTCACCCACCTGTCAACTTAAAGTCCTTACTAAT
>DASQQM010000269.1:0-10976 GCA_035643475.1 Anaerolineae bacterium
AGACCGGAACGTGAGGGTATGAAAAGCGCGAAAGGGGGCGAAATTGATGGCTGAGGAAAAAGGGAAAATGACAGTCAGCGAGGCGGGCCGCAAGGGCGGTGAGACCACCTCGAAGAAATATGGTCCCGAGTTTTATGAGGAAATAGGTCACAAGGGTGGTGAGACCACCTCGAAGAAATATGGTCCAGAGTTTTATGAGGAGATTGGCCACAAGGGTGGAAAGAAAGGCGGACAGGTGGTCAAGGAGAAATACGGGCACGAGTTTTACGAGGAAATAGGTCACAAGGGCGGCCAGAAGGTCAGAGAGCTTATCGAAAAAGGCAAAATGGCGGAATAATCGTTGGTGGTTTCCAGAAAGCAGCAGGCGTAGTACGCCTGCTGTTTTTTTTGGGTAAATAATCCCGGAACTGAGTATAATGCCGCATCTGTGACGCTATACTCGAGAATCGGAAGTGGAAAATAGAAAACCGATTGAGGTATTATGGGTTAATAATGTTTAAGGATAGAGTAGATGCTGGCAGGCAGTTAGCTGTAAAGTTGGGGCAGTATAAGGGTGCCAATGCAGTAGTGCTCGCTATCCCGAGGGGTGGTGTTGTTGTCGGTGAGCAGGTTGCAAGGGAATTACATCTACCGCTCGACGTAATCATTCCAAGAAAGATAGGCGCTCCTGGAAACCCTGAACTGGCCATCGGCGCCGTTGTTACGAGGGGCCGAGCTATGATAAATGAAGCACTCGTTCAAGAGCTGAATATCCCCAGGTCGTATATTGATGGCGAGGTAGAAAAACAGTTAGCCGAGGTAGCGCGGAGACGAAAATTATACCTGGGTGGTCGCGAGCCGATTCCGCTTAAGGATAAAATCGCGATAGTTGTTGACGATGGCCTCGCAACAGGATATACGGCGCTGGCCACGGTTAACGCCGTGAGGGAACAGCAACCGGAGAAAATCATACTCGCCGTTCCAGTTGCTCCCACCGATACATGTGATCGGCTTGAGAAAGAAGTTGATGAGATAATCTGTCTTGAGGCTCACGAGCTGTTCTTCGCTGTAGGTCAATTCTACGAGAACTTTGGTCAAACCACCGATGCCGAAGTGATTGATATATTGAGTGGGTACCGCTAGTACAGCGTCTGTGACGCTGTACAGAGCAATGGAACAATCGAGCAATAGACATAGAAGATAGGAGATGGAAAATGAATTGGTTATATAGTATGGAAGCCTGTTCCATTGCGGTCTAATGATCTATTGTTCTACTGTTCGATCTGATTTCTACCATCTTATAGGTCACATAATGTCTGACAGAGTCCTAGGAGAAGCGTGTAGTTTGCAAAGGGACATTCAAATTAAGAAACGTTATATCGAGGTGCTGCCAATTGGTAGTATTAGCCAAGAGCTAGTTGACTATATAATTAGGATAATTGAGGAGAAATTCAGTACCCCAGCGAGGGTTGGCCAGGCAATCCCAGTTCCAGCAGGTGCGCTCAATCGGAGAAGAGGGCAGTATAATGCGAGTATTATACTGGAAGAGATCAGCAGGCACCGAGCGGCTAAAGCAGTAAAGGCGCTTGGCGTCATCGAAGACGATCTTTTCGCTAGAGGGCTAAACTACATTTTCGGCCAGGCGAAGCTAGGTGGTTGCTGTGGTATCATATCTTTAGCTCGTCTACGCGAGGGCACCGAAGGACCTGGTGGGGAAAGGTTATTTTTTGAGAGGGTTAAAAAGGAGGCCGTCCACGAACTCGGTCACACATTCGGGCTCAGGCATTGTCTGAACCCGAAGTGTGTCATGTATTATTCGAATAACATCATGGATACCGATAGAAAAGGCGCTGATTTCTGCCCGGAATGCGGCTTTCCAATGGTGTCCCCTTAGAAAGCTTATATTGCCAAGGACTGCTGTTTGCATAGAATGATCTGATGAGAGGGGTTTAGATAGCGCTTGTTTGGGGAAATATAATTGTTACTAACATAATCCCTTAGCGGTAGATTAGATTAATTACCACTTAAAGCATAGTTATCCAGCGGTCGTAATGGATTAAAGGTTTGCCGAAAACTTCCATGTGGTATAAGCGTTTTGAAATATTTTAGGAGGTGGCGTGCGTGGATTTAAGGATTGAGAGTAAGGAAGTAGAGGGAATCGGGGTGATCGCTCTAGAGGGGGAGGTCGATGTATATACGGCTCCTAAGCTAAAGAGTAGATTAATCGATCTGGTCGATGAAGGAAAATACGATATTATAATAGATCTTCAGAAGGTCGAGTTCATGGATAGTTCGGGATTGGGCGTGCTGGTCGGCGGGCTTAAGCGGGTTAAATCCCATCAGGGCTCGATCTCTCTCGTCGTTACGCAGGAGAATATCCTTAAAATATTTAGAATAACCGGGCTTGTTAAGGTATTTCCAATCTTTTCTTCTGAAGAAGAAGCTGTTAGCAATATAAAAGGGTCATAAGTGGGCAATTTTGAGCAACCAACAAGTATAACCATACCAGCCAAACCGGAGTATGTCGGTGTTGCTAGGCTGGTTATAGCGGCGTTTGCTGGGTTCTTGGGCTTCGATAATGAGACGGTGGAGGATATAAAAATCGCCGTTTCTGAGGCATGTACCAGTGCTATACTACAGCTACATAAGGAGGGCCGGCCAGAAGACCGGTCAGTAGAAATTAATGCCTACGCTGAGGATAAAAGGCTGGTAATCGATATCGGGTTCGCGACGAGAGAGGCTACAAGTATAGAAAAGACCCGTATGCACCTTAAAGAGCGAGACCTGGGTATGAGCGTATTAACGAGCATCATGGATAAGGTTGAAGTGGTGAGGACAAAGGACAACGGCGTTATATTAAGGCTCGTAAAAGAAATCCCCGGTTAAAATAGCTCTCAGCCTTCAGTTGTTAGCAGGCGAGCAAGATGTGAGGGCACTCACCCCACCTCAAAGAAGAATACAGAAATTAGACCGGGTAGAAGACGGTTTATAATAGCGACCCCACACCCTCAAAGGGGGGAGCACTGTAAGATATCTTTATATTGCCTCAATGCTGCAATCTACGTGCTCCTACCTACTTTCTACTCGCTAGTACAGTACCATGCCTGTGGCTGTACTAGACGTAGTTGATAACGGTTGCTACACTGAGACAGAGGGAATTATGTTTTTAGGCTTAGGACCCACGGAGTTAATATTTATACTTGCACTCGCCTTGATCATCTTTGGTCCTAAAAGGTTACCCGAGATAGCGAGGTCATTGGGAAAGGCTATAGGCGAGGTTAAGAAGGCATCTCAAGGAATCCAGACCGCGGTACAGAAGGATTTAATTGAGCCTATCGGCACATTGGGCGAGAAGCTGGACGAGCAAAGCGAGAAGGATAACGAACCAGCATGATTGCTGCTAATCTCATCATAATCCCGGTTTGGAGGTTTTATTTTTGAGCGATACTGAGATGACCTTTTTGGAGCACCTGGATGAGCTCCGCAAGAGGCTCATGTACGCCTTTATTGCTCTTGCACTGGGAGCGGCTATTTGCTATATCTTCTTTGCGCCACTTATTGAGTTCATTAAGTGGCCATTACCCCAAGATTTAAGATCCACCGGGCTTACAGTTCTTGGTCCTATGCAAATGTTCATGGTGAGGTTTAAGGTGGCGATAACTGGTGGCTTCATTCTCACCTCCCCGTATATCATCTACCAGGTACTTGCCTTTTTCGCGCCCGCGATGAAGGGGAACGAGAGGAGGTACACCTTTATAATCCTACCCTTTATGACTCTACTCTTTATCGGCGGTGCCGCCTTTGCATTCTTCCTCGTGCTTCCACCTGCGCTGTTGTGGTTGATTAATCAGGGCACGGGTCAATTGACCCTTATAAATAGGGCTGAGGATTATATTAATTTCGTATCGCTGTTTGCGCTTTCATTTGGGGTTGCTTTTGAAGCACCTCTGGTCATCATGCTCCTGATAAAGCTGGGGATAGTCGATCGAGCAAAGCTGCGGAAAAATTGGCGCATCGCCTATGTGGCAAGCTTCGTCATTGCTGCTATGGCAACACCGGATTGGAGTATCGTGAGCATGAGCATACTCGGTGTTGCACTCGTAATACTCTTTGAGATCAGTCTCTTCCTTGCTCGGTGGTTATAATGCACGAGCTCGGCTTGACCCAGAGCATACTCGATATCGCTCTTGAGCATGCTGAGCGCAACAACGCCACTAAGATCCTTACGGTTACCGTAAAAGCAGGTACCCTGGTGGGGCTCGTCGAGGATTCAATGCAGTTTTATTTTAACTATCTCACCCGGACTACAATTGCTGAGGATGCAGAGCTTATCGTGGAACATCTGCCTGCCGTAGTGAGCTGTAATTCCTGCGGAAGAAAGAGCGAAGTCAGCGTATTCGAGGTTTTCACCTGCCCCAGATGTAATGGGTTTTCTGTTGAGCTTATTTCGGGAAGAGAATTTTACGTCGACTCTATTGAAATAGAATGAGAAGCAAGAAGAGAAGATAGGAGATAGAAGCCAGGAGCCAGAAGAGAGTTCCGCTCCTGACTCCTGACTTCTAACTCCTGTATTGTGGAACAGCTAGCTTAGGTAAAGGGGATGAGATTGGAGATCAAGGTATTACAGGATATCTTTGCCGCGAACGAGGGGCTTGCAAGTGAAAACGCAGAGCTGTTTAAGAGAAAAGGCGTTTTTGTCATCAACCTCATGGCGTCTCCCGGGGCGGGGAAGACCAGTTTTATCCTGGGGACTATAGGTGGGCTACGAGACAAGTATAATATTGCAGTTATCGAAGGGGATGTTGCCTCGAAGGTCGATGCAGAAAAAATCAAAGCGCACGGCGTGCAGAGCATCCAGATAAACACCGGAGGTGGCTGCCATCTGGAGGCAAACATGATAAAACAGGCCATCGAGCACCTCGACCTTGATGATATCGACCTTTTAATAATCGAGAACGTGGGCAACCTCGTCTGCCCTGCAGATTTTAATCTGGGCGAATCAGCTCGGATCGTGATATTATCCGTTCCTGAGGGTGATGATAAACCGTTGAAGTACCCGTTCATCTTTCGGGATTGCGATGTGCTCATCGTCAATAAGATCGACATGGTCGATCTGACGGACTTTAGTATGGAGCGCCTGGAGGAAGCCGTGCGCAATCACAATCCAGATGTAGAGATGTTACCGCTCTCCTGCAGAAGCGGTACGGGTTTTGATTTGTGGCTCGATTGGGTAGAGAAACGACTAAAGGTACGAGATGGGAATGGATAGGGTGAGGGTGAATGGGCCTCAGTATAGAGGCCATAACGGAGATAACGAATGAGTTTGGACTCTAACGGTCTTATTTATCTTGATAATGCATCAACCTCGTATCCTAAGCCCGAATCAGTAACAAGGGCTGTGGCAACATGCATGCTTGAAAAGGGGGCAAATCCTGGCAGGGGCTCACATCGCATGGCGGTTGATGCGGCGATGCTAATCGCTGAGACCAGGGAACTCCTCGCCAGCCTTATAAACGCAGGGCGTCCAATAGATATCGCCTTTACCTGCAACTGCACCGAGGCGACCAACACCGCGTTGAAGGGGCTGTTGCGACCGGGTGACCATGTGATAACGACGTCGATCGAGCACAACGCCGTCACGCGACCGCTAAAAGTGCTCGAAAGAAGCGGTGTTATGGTTGATAAGGTCTACGTCGATATGCGGGGAAATATCAATGTAGGTGATTTTGAGGCGCTGATTGCACCGAATACCAGGCTTATAACGGTTATTGGCGCATCAAATGTCAATGGAGCGATATTGCCGCTTAAGGAGATTGGCAGTATCGCAAAGAAGCACGGGGTTCTTTTTATGGTGGACGCTGCACAACTTATTGGTCATTATGGGATCGACGTGCGCGATATCGAAATAGATGTACTCGCTTTTTCCGGCCATAAGGCCCTCCTCGGACCTCAGGGAACTGGCGCCTTATATATAAGGCCCGGTGTAGAGCTGATCGAAATGATACAGGGAGGGACGGGCAGCACCTCCGAATCCCTTGATCAGCCACGAATAAGGCCAGACCGCTATGAAAGCGGGACACCGAATACGCCCGGCATCGCGGGTTTGGGGGCGGCCGTTAAGTTCCTGCAGGAGACAACAATAGAGCGGATATCTGAGGAGGAACGGGGTCTAGTGCGTATGCTCATCGATGGACTATCGAGCATAGACGGTGTAACGCTTTATGGACCACCAGCTGGCGTAGAGAGAGTGCCGGTGGTACCGTTCAATATTGATGGCGTGGCCTCGAGCGAGGTCAGCTACGTACTGGACCGACAGTTCGGTATAGCCAGCCGCTCAGGCCTCCAGTGCGCCGGCGATGCGCATAGAAGCTTCGGTACGCTTGAGAGCGGGATGGTCCGACTGAGTCCCAGCTTTTTTAACTCACCTGAGGATATCGAAAAAACCCTGGAGGCCGTCTCGGCCATAGCCAAGGAATACGCAGGGTAACCCATCCTTTTAGCTTCCACATTGATACTACTTGTTGTCGGTTATGTAAAAATTAATTATAATCTGTATCAGGGGATGCAATAATATATTGCGGGGACGCAGTGGTGGAAAGGTCCGTGATGAAAGGATTCTTCAATGAAGGAAAAGATTCGTCTTACTCAATACGCGGCTAAAAGCGGGTGAGCTGCCAAGATGGGTCCGGGTGACCTAAAACAGGCGTTAAGCTGGATCCCGATCGATGAGGCCGAAGAGCTACTAGTCGGCTTTGATACATCAGATGATGCTGCGGTCTATAAATTTGATGAGAATACCGCCCTTTTGCAGACGGTCGATTTTTTCCCGCCGATAGTGGACTCGCCGTACCTCTTCGGGCAAGTAGCTGCCGCAAATGCCCTGAGCGATATTTATGCGATGGGTGGGAAGCCCCTCACCGCGTTAAACCTCGCTGCTTTTCCCTGCAGCCTCGGGCTTGATCATCTTGGGGAGATACTCCAGGGTGGTCGCGAAAAGGTAAGAGAGGCTGGCGCTGTTATTGTAGGCGGTCACACCATACAGGATAACGAGCCCAAGTATGGTCTTGCAGTAACCGGTGTGGTGCCCTTGGATAAGGTCATCACTAATAGTAACGCGCAGCCAGGAGATATACTTGTGCTGACGAAACCACTCGGCATGGGAATACTGGCAACCGCACTTAAGCGCGGTACGGTGAGCGAGGACGACATAATGCCGGCAATCGAGGCCGCCGCCACCCTGAATAAGGCCGCCGCCGAGGCGATGATTGAGGTTGGGGTGAATTCCTGCACCGACATAACCGGTTTCGGCCTTCTCGGGCACCTCAAGGAGATGGTGAGTGCAAGCGGGGTTAAGGCAAGGATTGAGATAGAAAAGATCCCACACTGGGATCAGGCGATAGGGCTTGCGAGGTCAGGGGTTATCCCGGGAGGTGCGAGGGATAATAGGGCCTTCTTAGGAGACTCGGTGGTGTTCCTTACGGAAAGTTCGATACCGCCCGAGATTCTCTTTGATCCCCAGACATCCGGTGGGCTCCTCATAAGTGCTCCGGAGGAGAAAAGCGAGGCGCTCCTTGCAGGCATGGAAGCGAGAGGCGTTACTACGAGGGCGGTTATCGGCAGGGTCGAAGAAGGAGCGCCAGGTCTAATCGAGGTTGTGTAGATTTTTTACTAATGCTGCAGTTATACGGCATTAGCAAGAGGATTGCAATCCAAGGCCATGGGCACCAGATTCCTGTATATTGTTCCCATTTGAAATTTCAACAAAAAACCTATTTAATCATATTAGCCAAATTAAATTTTCAGTAATTGATAAGCACCTGATTGGCTTTAATCTGTCGCAGTTTCCGGTGCCTTATGCATGCTGTGGGGTGAATCTATCGTGTCGAAAAATAAATATTTGAGGCAGCTGCCGAAGGTCGATGAAGTTCTCGATCTACCCGAGGTTAAGCAGCTATCGGCGGCGTATCCAAGGCCCCTTATTGTTGATGGAATCCGTCAGGTGATAGATGAGAGGCGCGGGGCGATCCTTTCTACTCCGGATGAGGACGTGGGGAGTATCGAGCTTTCGGTATCGTCGCTCGTAAGCGACCTCGAAGAGTGGCTTAAGAAGCACTATACCCCCAGCCTAAAAAGGGTGGTGAATGCGACCGGCGTCGTCATCCACACCAACCTGGGCCGCGCTATATTAAGCACGTCGGCGATCGAGGCGGTCGCTAACGCCGCTTCTCACTACTCGAACCTCGAGTTTGACCTCGAGGTGGGGGCGCGCGGTTCGCGCCACAGCCATATCGAGTCGCTCCTGGTGAAGATAACCGGCGCTGAGGCCGGCATGGTGGTAAACAATAACGCATCGGCGGTATTTCTTGCACTCAGTACACTTGCCCATGGTAAAGAGGCGGTAGTTTCGAGGGGCCAGCTTGTCGAGATCGGCGGCTCCTTCAGGATTCCCGATGTGATGAGGCAGAGCGGTGCGATACTGCGCGAGGTCGGTACAACCAATAAGACCTACATCTCCGATTACCGGGCTGCGATTACTGAGGAGACCGCCCTTCTCATGAAGGTCCATCCAAGCAATTTTAGGATTGTTGGCTTTACGCACGAGCCCACGCTCGAGGAGATGGTCGGGTTAAGCCGCGAGGTCGGTATCCCGATCATGGAGGACCTGGGAAGCGGAGTGCTCATCGATCTCTCTCTGTACGGCATTCCCTACGAGCCCACCGTTCAAGAGAGCGTACGAGCCGGGGTTGATGTTATCACCTTCAGTGGGGACAAGCTCTTGGGCGGGCCGCAAGCAGGGTTGGTTGTCGGGAGGACTGAGTTCATAAATCGGATGAAGAAGCACCCGCTTGCACGGGCGGTCCGCGTTGATAAAATGACCCTGGCGGCGCTTGAGGCGACGCTAAGGGAGTACCTGGATATGGAGAGCGTCCGGCGCAAGAACCCGACGATACGGATGTTACTGGCTCCGGCAGCCGAGCTTACATCGCGGGCTGAGAGTCTTGCTGGGATGCTTGCAAAGGGCTTAGGTGATGACTTTACTGTTACCACCGAGCCGGAGGTATCGAGGGTTGGCGGCGGTTCGCTGCCACTCGCCGAGTTGCCAACGACGGTTGTGTCGGTACGATCTGCGTTTGCTTCCGCGAACGCTGTCGAAGAGGCGCTCCGCTTCAACGAGCCCCCAATAATAGTGAGGATTAAGGAGGATGCGGTTCTTCTTGATCCAAGAACAGTACAAGAGGGAGAAGAGCAGGAGATCCTCTCCGCCTTTGAGGGCGTAAAGAACAGGATAAAAAGGTACGTGTAAAAATGAAGCAATTAATACTCGGTACCGCCGGTCACATTGACCATGGGAAGACCACCCTTATTAAGGCTCTGACCGGCATTGATACAGATAGGTTAGAAGAAGAAAAGAAGCGGGGTATATCCATCGAGCTCGGATTTGCCTATTTGACGCTACCCAGCGGCCAGCGGCTTGGTGTGGTGGACGTGCCCGGTCATGAGCGCTTTGTTAAGAACATGCTGGCCGGTGCAACGGGGATAGATATAGTGTTGCTAGTCGTTGCCGCGGATGATTCCGTAATGCCGCAGACAGAGGAGCACCTCGCCATCGTAGATCTTCTTGGCATAAAAGAAGGTGTTGTTGCGCTTACGAAGGCTGATTTAGTCGATGAGGAGTGGCTCCCCCTCGTTGAGGATGAGATACGAAAGCTTCTCTCCAAGACTAGTTTAAGGGACGCCCCGATAGTGCCGGTCTCCGGAAAGACCAGTATGGGTCTCGAGAAGCTGAAAGAAGAGCTCGATAGAATCGCACAGCGCGTGTTGCCGCGCATGGACAGAGCCCCGTTCAGGTTGCCGATCGACAGGGTGTTTTCGATGTCGGGCGCGGGCACTGTTGTGACAGGTACCCTCTGGTCGGGCGAGATCCATCCCGACGACAAAGCCCATATGTACCCGGCTGATAAAGAAGTACGAGTGCGAAGCGTTCAGGTTCACGGCAAGAAGGCGGATGTGGCCGTTGCCGGGCAGCGAGTGGCACTTAACCTGGTGGGCCTGGATAAAGACGATATCGAGCGGGGAGGCGTCGTTCTTGCGCCGGACTTCCTGTCGCCATCCTATATGTTTGATTGCCAGCTTAAACTGCTTGATAGCGCTCCTAAGGAGCTGAAGAACAGGACCAGAATCAGGCTGCATCACGGAACGAGCGAGGTTCTGGGGAGGGTCGTCCTCACTGATAGGGAGGTTCTCAACCCGGGCGAGAGCGCATTCGTTCAGATGAGGCTGGAGAGCCCAGTTGTCCCGAAATATAACGATAACTTCGTCATCCGCAGCTACTCGCCGATCCAGACTATCGGGGGCGGTAGAGTGCTCGATAGCCACCCGGTAAAGTACAGGGTGGCGCACAAGAACTTCGGAGAGCGCTGTCAAATCCTTGCTGAGGGTGATCCTGAAGCTATAGTGAGGCTCTATCTTAAAGAGGCAAAGAGATTCATGACGTCACGGCAGCTTCGGACGCGGGCAGAGCTTGATGAGGGCCAGATAAAAGAGAGCCTGGTTAAGCTGAGAGAGAGCGGAGAGATAACCTCCATCGTTATCGACAAGACGGATAGCTTTATGCTGAAAAGTGCGTTCGATGCCCACGTAAAGAGCTTTGAGGACTACCTCAACGACAATTTCAAGAGAAATTCTCTCAACCCCTGGGTGAGTAAGCAGGTAATGCGGTCACAACTCTTTGACTGGATGTCGGATAAAGAGTTTGATACGTTCGTTGCTTACCTGCAGCAATCCGGAAAGGTCGTCGTTGACAAGGCACAGGTTGCGCACGCTAAGGCTAAAGTAACGGTCGGAGAAGAAGACGAGAAGCTCATCACCTCGATCATGAAGCTAATCGTTGAGGGTAGATACGGACCACCGGAGACCACCTGGATAGCCAAGCATATCGGGGTAGACCAGAAGAAGGTGAATTTACTCGCTGACCACCTGGCGAGGCAGCGAAAACT
>DASQQM010000270.1:0-5461 GCA_035643475.1 Anaerolineae bacterium
GCTCCTGCAAGGTATTGCAGCCCAGGCTTCGATTGCCATAGAAAATGCCAGACTTTATGAAGAAGTAAAGGAAGCGTACGAAAAAGAGCAAGAGAGAACCATGCTCCTTCAAAGGAGCTTATTGCCGCCTAGGATACCTAAAATTGCTGGTATTGAGGTCGCAACCTTTTATGAATCGGCAACCGAGGCGGCCTTGGTTGGCGGCGATTTCTACGATGTTATATCAGTAAAGGATGATTTGACGGCTTTCGTGGTTGGTGATGTAAGCGGGAAGGGTATTGAAGCCGCAGCAACCACGGCGATGGTGAGAAATACAATACGTTCTTTTACCTACCAGGACCCTAAACCCTCATCGGTTTTAACTAACGCAAACGATATAGTGATTAAGCAAATCGAGCCGGGAACGTTTATTACCCTTATTTACTTCCTTTACGATAGAAAAGAAGGGGTAGTAACCCTCGTAAATGCTGGCCATCCCCATCCAATTTATTGCTCATCAAAAGAGAAAGCCTGCTTTGAGTTTGAAAGCGACGACCCGGCCCTCAGCCTTATCCCTGGTTACCAGTACTCCCAGGAAGAAGTGAACCTCTTGCCAAATGATATCTTGGTGCTGTATACAGATGGCTTAATTGAGGCTCGCCAGCAACACGAATTCTTCGGGATTGAGCGTGCGAAGTCAATCATCGAAAAGAATAAGAACCAAACCGTAGAAGAGATTACGAAAAGCCTAATTAATGTGTGTAAAACTTTTTCTGGAGGTCGGCTAAAGGACGACATCGCCATACTCGTTCTTAAAAGAGTCTAGACGAATTTCCAGCCTGCCGCCGCCAGCATGCTTAACGCTGTTTGTCAGAGCCTCCTCCACTGCAAACTGGATCTCATAGATACGGCTGCGATCCACCCCTCGATTAAAGTCTTTAAGTCTGGAAGAGCGTTACTGATCGCCTACAGAGCTATCTATCCGAGCAAGGTCTTTTCTCAATCCAAATTATTAGGGACGCTGAGCCACCCCATAGGAATCCAGTCAGCGGTAAATTTCGCCATGTTTGGTCAGAATTCAAATGAGGTTCTTGAACATGAAAGAGATTAACGATGTCAGGTAAAAAGAGAACCTTCAGCAAAGAACTTAAGCAGCACGTTCCAGCTAATCCTTAGCCTCCATATCGGGAATTTATCAGCATTTGTCGGTTCGGCATTATCGCGGTATCGATAACCAGCTTGGGGGAGAAGAGTGCAAGCACTAAACCCGGTGGCTTAGCTAGAGCCTTAGTGCCAGAGGGCACTGATAGCCGTAAAGGAGAACCTGCCGAACGGCTGTTTGGGACCGACTCGATGTAAACATAAACTTTAGGTACAGAGTACAAGCGGCATGAACTGCCATATATTACCAGCCTCGATAGCTACTTTACCCTTTGCTGGAATAATGCTCTACCTGATGGTTAGCGATTCATTTATTCCACAAGCTTACATATGCCTACTAGGACAGTGAATGGTGAGAAAGCGTATCAGCAGCATACGATAGGCTAATTTGGTGGTTGATAAGCATTTATGTGGCTTTATATAGCTTACAGCTTGAAAACTAGCTGCTCAGAATGGTTTCTAGTATAACCGTAAACCATAGGTTGAAGGAAAACACTAACCCTAAAGCTTACGCTTACTAATGGTACGAAGGTATGTACCAGTATCGCATGGGGGTAAGCATCAACATAAAAAGGAGATTGAAGGATAATTCGAAATTTAAGCCTCGGAGCTATAAGCGGGTTACAAAATTTTATGCCTACCCGGAGGAAGGGATGTGATGTGCCGGTGATTGGGTTCATATCCCATCGCTTATAAGTGACGTTGGGTCAGGTCTTCACTCTACAGTTATTCCCAGTGCGGCATTCCTTCCAGTAGCCTGGAGGCATAAAAGGGTATTTGGTAGTGGGATGGCACCCTTGTCCGCTTACGCTATAGAGGAAGGGATACACAAAAGGTATGAGTATTCACAAATTATTCGCCCTGACCCGTGACGGCAGGCTGCAGATTCGGTAGCCAAGCATGAGCTTCCCCATATATTGGAAAGATCAGTCTACTTTATCAACGTCCTTGCTAACAATAACATATGTTATTATGGCGATTACCACCGGTATTACCACGAGGAGGAGGATAACAACAACTGGCGGCAAGTCAAGTAACCAAGCGCTAAGTATATTATCAAACAACCAGTACCACCCCAATAGTATAACTGCTTAGCCCCAGTATATCAGGATAATACTTGTATGTCTATAAGGCAGTTAGCAACCAATAGGGAAGTTAAACCACTTTACAGTACCTTTTGGCAAAACTTTCACCTCCCAGCGTCTTAAGTCTTAAGACGCTAGGTTAATGAGGTACTCAGTGGAGTCTGCGACACCGACTAAAAATGGGGACCCGCCGCTAGACGGGTCCCTGTTGCGAATTTACGCCTTAGCTATATACGGTATTTGCTATAGCGCGACTTTTGTAAGGCTATGTGCAATTTACTTTTCACTTTAGGCGTTTCTCACACCTTATTGCTTTTGGCGCAAGGAGAACACCAAGCACGATGTGCTAATAACCAAGCCTTTACTGGCATAGGGTATCCTCGTGCAAACTAAGTTACAATCCTTGTCTAGCATTTTTGGGCAGATTTTTATCACCGTTAACGGCATGGGAAACACATGAGATGGTATAGTTGGCTTTCTTTGCTATGTCTACCAGGCTGGTTTCTCTGGTGAACAGTATTTGTGTTGCCTTGGTTGCCTCATTATTTACTTCCACTAGTCTAACTTCTGATCTGTCTCAGCGGTTAAGTCTTTTGTGTGGGATCTCTTGGATTTGGGTTCGTTTAGATTGAAGGTTCGCTGTGGGCTTTCAGAGGACTTAAAGAACTCTTCGGGACTGTAGGCACGATATTTCTTGCCTTGTTCGCGGACAATTCTCATCTAGCGCTCCTTTCTTTGGGATGTCTAGCTCTATCTTATGGCTTTACCTCTTTGGCTGCCATAGCTGTACCGCTAAATGCAGCGGAACTGTACAACAAAAAAGGATACGACTGCCCTTTCCTAAGAGCTGCATGTCCTTTCCAACTCAGTACCTAAGCATCTCTATAATGCAATTATACCATACCTTCCAGTGGTAGCGGATTTATGGGAAGGCTTAGAGGGCGATTTGCGTATCCCACTGCGAGATAAGTCGCTTTATCGATAATAAAGCGATAAAATAACCTAGGATGATAGTTTGCTTGTTCACATGTAGTCCCTCGCCGTTAAAATAAGGGTACCCTGTGTAATACACAGGGTATATTGGTTACTATGCAGGTGGTTATTTGCTATGCGATCTATATCAAGGATAGTTCTAGCGCTCATTATAGTAGTGGGTATTGCGCTTTTATCGACCAGTTGCATTGCTGAAACAAAGCATATAACCACGCAGGCTGGAGAAGAAATAAAGCGCATAGTTATGCCAAGTGCAGAAGATGCGCAAAAAACTTTTAAATCCAGAGGAACTCCGAAACCGGTAACTATGGTGAATGACGAGGGAGGGGCCGAGGAGCCCTTTGACCCCTCTCTTGCAGGCAACACAGATATCGTATCTATTGGTATTAATTATAGGGTTGCCTTATCAAAGGATCGTTCTGAATCCCCGATAAGGCTCCCATGGGGTAGGACCCCTAAAGTGGTGATCACCAGCTTGATCCCGAAAACGATAGATAACAAGCAGAAGGTTCTGAGCATGCACTTCTCCATGGAGCCGTCGAGGATATACGATTTAGATGACAATAGGTATGCCGAGTTCGTCATTGAAAATCCAAAGAAAGATTTCGATATCCGGATAGAAGCGAAGATTAAACTGCTCAGGTACGATCTCTCTTCCGCATTGCACGCCGGGAATGCTACTCCTCTAGATGGCGCCAGTCTTGGAAGTTATTTGAAGGGGGAGCAGCATATTGAGAAGGATCACCCTATCATTAAAGAGATCGCCCAGCAGATAAAGGGAGAAGATGAGATCGATACCGTCAGGAAAATATACGATTTTGTTCTACAGAATATGGACTACGACCATGCTAAAGCCAAGGAAGAGAATCTGAAGGCGTACGGAGCGGCAATGGCTGCAAAGTTAAAGAAGGGCGTTTGTGTTGAATATTCCGATCTTTTTGTGGCCCTTTGCAGGGCAAAGGGTATACCTGCACGATATGTAGGAGGTATCACCACTGAGGGGACCGACGCTACAAAAGGGCACGCCTGGTCGGAAGTGTATCTAAAGAATTACGGGTGGGTTCCCTTCGACGCGACGTGGGGGGATACGAAAGCAGCGTCGTTTGACAGGCTCAGACCGCTATACATTTACCTTACCGATATCAGAAACGACGAGGTTCTCAACTACTCCGATATCTACGGCTGTGAGTATTGGGGTGTACCCGTTAAGGTAGAGTATTCTGCGTTAATCGATTCATCTAGAGCTAAGTACCTAAAGGGCCTGCTCACAAGCATTAACGAGAAGAAGACGGAGCTGGCCCAGATGAAGAAGCAAATCGATGCCGCTTACTCTGAAATCGAATCCTCCAAAGAGGAGTTAGATCAACTCCAGCGCTCAATTAAGCAAGCAAGGAGCGATCTGCAATCCGCAAGCAATATCGGCCCCGACGAGTACCGGAGTTTAGTCTCTAGATACAACAGCTTGGTGTCTGCCTATAATGAGAACGCCTCAGCCTACAACAAGAAAGTGAGCGCATATCAAAGCATCCGCAGCAGTTACGAAGCGAAGAGCAAAGAGATAAACGCTCTGGTAAATACATATAACCAGCTAAATTAGCACGCTGATAAATAAGGCCATTTCTCATCTGCTTTCCTTCGATTACCCTCGTATTATTTTTTTTATCTTTCACTGTTCTGGTTGGCGACACATTAAAAATAGCGAAAGGCGGGGTATATTCCTACTACGAGTTTCCGCGGCCGCTATCGGATGGGCTGCCCAATTCGAAGTGGAGGGAGATGCTGGCATTGGGTAAGGCCCCTCGGCTGCCGAACGGACCGATACATTTATCGCTAAGTAAGTGACAAAACTTACCTGGAGCAAATATATTGAAGTGAACGCAAAAAGACTGGCAGTATTCATAACCAGTATTATTCTTGTTACCGCAATCGTCGGCGGAACACACTTTACCTTCTCGTTTAATCATGGGCTTGATACCTTTCATCGCACCTTCTTGGGATGGCTCCCGGATAGCCAGTTTCTAAACTTCAAGGAAGCCAAGATCAGGCTTCCTGAAAGGCCGGAGGAGGTCTCTGTAATTGCAGTCGGCGATATCATGCCCTCACGAGGGGTAGCAAATAGAATGAGGGCTCACAATGATTTTAATTACCCGTTTTTAAGCACCAGGGACTACCTGAAGACGGCCGATATCGTCTTTGGGAACCTAGAATCACCGATCACCCCGGGCCGCAAAATCCAATCGAAA
>DASQQM010000271.1:0-4974 GCA_035643475.1 Anaerolineae bacterium
ATATATATTGATCATAAGAATATGGCCTAGCGGGGATTAGCTGCCCATTTATGCCTTTACTTCCTTCCTGGTCATCACCAGCAGTATCACCTTTGCCGCTTTCTCAATTATCGCCACCCGTGCCCCCAGTCTGGCCTGTTGCCGACGGATTTCTCCCCGACGAGCCCGGATCTATAGCGGAAGTGCCGGGAACTGCAGCTGGATTCCGGTCTTTTGTTCCTCCCGCCTTACCCCCTCTTGTGCTGGCATTACCGCTTGTAGCATGTCCCCCGGTGTTTGTAGGTCTTCTCGTGCCGGATCGTCTAGCTCCTCGCGATACCTGCTTTTTGCTCCGGTTCTCCATCTTTCTGCGATCAAGTCGCCGATTACGGTCTGAGTTTTCCTCGCCTTTCATACCGCTGGCCTTACGCCCTCCAAGATTACTCTTCCCTTCATTATTGTTGGATATATTATTAAGCGCACGCTCTATGGCCGGCTTAGCACGCTCCGGGACTTTATCTAATACGTCCCTGAGAACATCCTCGTTCTTCTGTGCAATATCAGTGAGGGTGGATTTAAGAATTTTGTTATCATACCCTATCGTCGATCCGGCCGCCTCAATATTCTCCGCAACAGCGTTGATGAGCCCGGCATAATTCTTATCGCTGTCTTTAAGCTTCTTTAGCTCATGTATTCTCTTCTTAGCGGCACCCAGGTATAGGATGGCCCTGCCATCATCACTTCTCGCCAGTCCAATCCTGGCCTTCTCAGCCGTAAGCTTTAACGGGTAAAGTGGATTACCAGGAAGACTTTCATCCGCTATGACCAGAGTCCCGCCGCTTAACATTACAAAAGCAACGGTTATTACACCAAGGCGCACAAGGGTTCTTCGCCACCGTGGAGCCGCCACAGAAATGCTTTCTCCCGCTGGGGCACGATCTATACCAACCTCCCAGCGCCTCTGCTCAACCTCGGCTAAAAGTCGCTCTCTCGCCAACTGCTTTCTTGTGCCATCCGGTGTGATTCTACCCGCATCGATCAGCTTTACGGCAGTGGCAAGTAAAGGCTCTAGCTCAGCACGCCCCTCTTCAAATGAGAGTAGGCATTCCTCAGCTGCCTTCCCATCGTCTACCATTGCTTCTAAACACTCGTTTAATATGTCGTTAAAATCGGGCTTCACCGTAAATCTCCCCTCAAGATCCTGCCCAAAGACCCTATTGCTCTATGCTGGAGAGCCTTAACTGCACCCACATTCTTGTCGATCGCTTTAGCAACCTCCTCGTTGGTCATCCCCGCGATAAATCTCATCACAATCACCTGCTGTTGGTCTTCTGTCAGGGCTCGCATCGCGTTGACGATTTCGCTGCGATCGCTTTCCTTGATTGCAACCTGTTCCGGGTTGCAACTATCGCCCAGCAGTAAATCCGTTTCCTTAGATATATCAACCGCCTCGTACTTTGTGGATCTATAGTAATCGACTACCAAATTAGAGGCGATTTTAAAGAGCCACGATGAAAATGGCGCTCCTCGCCACTCAAACTCGGAAATCTTCTCGAGCGCCTTCAGGAATACGCGCTCTACAATATCCTCAGCCTCGAAGCGGTTGCCTATCTTATAATAGATATAGCCGAACAATTTATCAAAGTACAGGTCGTAAAGCTGACCGAAAGCTTCGGCATCGTAGTTCTTCGCTCTTTGAACCAACTCTTTTAAGTCTAGCGTTTCATCCATATCCCTAATGCTTTCACCTATATTAACGGGTGAACAACCTGATAGTTACGCTGAATAAGCAATATTCCCTTAATTTTACCGTTATTAATCCATAAACCATATATCTTTGGCTAAATGTCACTATTTTCCAAGTGGCCATAACTTAAGATTGCGATTTTCGTTTAAGGTAGCGAAAGTAATTATACAATCGCTCTACTTTAATTGGTAGAGCGCCCATCACAGATACACCTAATGTAGGGGTATCCGAAAGGAGGAGAGTAGAATGAAGAAGTTTTTAATCCTGTTTTTAGTGGCTCTGTTGGTAATGCCCGCAACCGCACTTGCAGTTGGAAAACCGGATTTCGCTGCGAGCAAGTCTGCCGCAAGTAAGTCTAAGGGTAAAGCACTCGGTACAATCTACTCGGAAGACAATACCGGAACCGCCATGAAGGGCGCGCATGATAACACCCAAACGAGCGGAGGCAGTGAGCAGGCGAGCAATAACAGCCATGCAAAAGGGGAGCAAGCAAAGGCCCTAAAAGGTGCTAATAGGGCTGATCAAGCTAAGGAGAATGAGAATAAAGCATTAAAGGCTAAGAATACGCTCCATGCTGCAGACACTGACACGGCCACCACCGCCAAGCATAGAGGCAAGGGCATAGCCACTGCGAAGGAGAAGATCGAGAGAAATATCGATCGCATGAGTGAAAAAGCTTCAACGGCCCTTGATAAAGTTTCAACGGCCTTACAGGCTGTGGTCGACAAATTCACCGCGTGGCTTGACTCGATCGACGGTGCGGAGAAGACCAATTAGCGGAGACGGTTACATATCGCCTTACGCAGATACCAGTTACAATGGTATCCTAGTAGTTTTAGTTAAGGACATATAATAGAAGAGCCCGCTGCGAAGCGGGCTCTTCTATTATATCCGGTATTTTATATACCCTGCTCTCCACAATTATAAGTACCGTTGCTTACCTGCTTCACCAGGATAACCTGTGTCCCATCTTTTGCCTCATCGATGGTCACCCTATCCATGAGGGCAAGCATTAGCGGTATCCCCCGCCCACGGAAGTTCATCCCTACGCCCGGGTTTGGCATACGCCGTTTAAACTTTCCCTCATCTTTTACCACTATCGTTAGCGAACCCTTATCACAAGATACGGCTACACCTACAGTATTCTCAATTCCGAGGGGGGATCCATGTTCAATGGCGTTGGCGGTCGCTTCACCGACCGCTACTTGAAGATCGAAAAGTTGCTTTTCGCTCAGATCACAGTGCTCACCGATCTGCCTGATGTGATTTCTTACCACGGAGAGGTTTACGGGTTCGCTCTTGATAACGTATATTTGTTCTCCCGCACAAAGAGCACAGGTATCGCACCTGTATGCGGCAGCCTTCAAACTCTGCTTTGGCAAAAGAGACCATTTCCTTTTTGATCTTTTATTTTGACTCAAAGAGGGACAGCCTTGTGGGTAAGCGCTGGATCTCAGTTCATCCAACCTAAACTAGATATCCCACTGAGCTCGGGCTCCAATCTAGATTTCTCTTTGATTGTATGAACACGCAGGATACTCGTCAACAATAAAACGATTGATAGGCGTATAGTCCCTTTCAACATAGCGCACACCTACTTGCAAATATCAGCGTATCCCGCCTGATCTATGGCCGTAAAAAGAGCCCTGGCCTTATTTTTTGTTTCCCTATATTCTCGTTCGGGAACCGAATCGGCGACTATACCTGCTCCGGCCTGAACGTAAGCCTGCCCATCCTTCATCACAACCGTTCTTATAGTTATTCCACAATCAAGGGTACCATTAAACCCAAAGTAACCATAAATTCCCGCATACGGCCCACGAAGCGTCGGTTCTAACTCGTCAATGATCTCCATGGCCCGAATTTTCGGTGCCCCGGAAACGGTCCCTGCTGGAAAAGCCGCCCTGAGAGCATCGAACGCGCTCTTGTCTTTCGCCAGTTTACCACTTACAGTGGATACGATATGCATTACGTGCGAATACCTTTCGACGTACATTAGATCGTCTACCTTTACCGTGCCCGCCTCGCACACCCTCCCAATATCGTTCCTGCCGAGGTCGACGAGCATGACGTGCTCAGCCCTCTCTTTCTCGTCACCTAAAAGCTCCACCTCAAGTCTTCGCTCTTCGTCAGCGTCTCTCCCCCTTGGTCTCGTGCCTGCTATCGGTCTCGTCGTTACCATGCCATCCTGCACCTGAATTAAGGGCTCAGGAGAGGCGCCAACTATAGTGCAATCTTGCAGCTTAAGATAGATCATATAGGGGGATGGATTTATCGTTCGCAACATGCGATAGATATCGAAAGGTGGCATGGTCAAGGGGGTCGAGAACCTCTGCGACAGGACAACCTGGAATATATCGCCCTCATGGATATACCGCTTTGCCGTCTCAACCATCTCGGAAAAGCGCTCTTCAGAAATGTTTGAGGAAAATTCTCGGATATTGAACCGGGCCATCTCTACCAGCTGCATGCGATCGTGTGAGTTTCTCAACTTTTTGATCGCATTGTCGATCTTCTCAACCGCCCTGCTGTAGAGATTATTGCTATCGCCGCCGTTAATGCGTACATTTGCAACCACTTTTATCTTGTGCTTTATATGGTCGAATACGATCACCGTATCGGTAAAGAGAAAGACCATCTCGGGAACGCTAACGTCGTCAACTGCATTCTTTGGGATGCGCTCAAAATACCTGATAGCATCGTACCCGATATATCCCACCGCTCCCCCGAAAAAGAGCGGAAGCCCATCGATCGCCGCCGGATTATAGGAGAGTATCCTCTCCTCAACGACCCTTAGCGGATCATCAACTCCTTCTAACTGCGCTTCCTCCTCGCCCTCTATCGTTACACTATTGCCCCGTGCGGTTATTACGAGATAGGGATCGCTCCCGAGAAATGAGTATCTCCCCAGCTGTTCACCCCCTATAACGCTCTCAAGCAAAAACGAGTTCACCTCGTTCCCGAGCTTGATAAACGCCGAGACCGGCGTATCCATATCCGCTATTATCTCCCGGTAAACCGGAACCAGGTTGTGCTCTTTGGCGAGCTCCTTAAATTCGCTCCTCGATGGCGTGTACATCTTTACCCTCCCAGTTAGCTATATAAATAAAAAACCCTCCGTCCCTATGGGACGAGGGTTATTCTCGTGGTGCCACCCAACTTTACAGGTACGGTAGATATCCTTTACAAAGGATACTTATCCTGTGTACCTGCCTTATTGCATCTCAGTACGGATACCTTAAAGGTAT
>DASQQM010000272.1:0-15115 GCA_035643475.1 Anaerolineae bacterium
GACCTCAGTCTTACCGCTTCCGGTTATTCCTTGCAGCAGGAAAATATCATTCGAACCACGCTCGATGGATTTGATTATCGCTGAGAGGGCCTCCCCCTGCTCATCGGTGAGCTCTACCGCCTTATCTTGCTGTGAGAAGTAAAGTGTAGGCTCCCTTGTCACTGGACGCTCTTCTACCCGCACGAACTCACGCTCGACCAGCGCTTGGAGTGAGGAGTACGGTGCCTTAACTTCCGCCAGCAATTGGGCTATCTGAGCAGACCCGCGAAGAAAGAGCATCTCCATGATCTTTTGCTGCTTAGGTGCTCGCCGTAGCTGGGCCATAAGCTCCTCATTTGACATCCCAGTTGCGGCTAGGATCGCATAACGTACGGTTGCCTCGTTGACCTTGGGTCTTTCGAGCTCGTAATACCGCTTGACTAAACCTGCATCCTGGAGCCTTCTAATAACTGATGATACCTCTTTGCCCTCGCAAGCCTCCTTTAGTGCATCAATCCGGGCATCGCCCCCTAGGTCTTTCAGCGCATTATATACTTCGCCCTGACGTGGCGATAAGGTACGCCCTGGGTATCCTGTTATCCTCACCGATTGGATAACCTTTCTCCCCTGCCCAGGCGGCAGCGCAAGCCGCAAAGACTCACTCATTGTGGACAGGTAGTAATCAGCGATCCAGCGACAGAGCTCGACCATGCGCTCACCGAAGACAGACCTCTCATCAGTGATGGCCTCTATGGGTTGAAGCTTTTCTGTCTCAGAGCGATCGGAAAGCCCGACAACATAGCCGACCTGCATTGTCGAGCCGAAGGGGATTAAAACCACCGACCCCACGCATACCTGGTGAGCGAGTTCGGTGGGAACCTGATAATCAAAAATGCGGTCAACTCCCCGTACTGGAAGATCGACAATAACTTTAGCTATAACCGGTTCGTGAGACAAAGACGGTACTCCTTGTTAGCCAGTGCTGCGGTGTTAGTGCTGCAATGTTGCAGTGCTGCAGTTAGTGTAAGCACGAAGTGTGGGTCTGAGATTCTTCGGTCGCTACCGCTCCCTCAGAATGACAGAGAAGCCATCAACCATCAGCTTACCTTACCCACCTGATCCCATCAAGAGGAAGGGGCATAAATACGCCAATGAATGGAACAACCACACCTATTCCATTCATTGGCTCTTGGCTAGTGGCTGATCCTACTCATGTTCTACCCACGTTAATACGCCCGATAAATCGGGCAACTGCCGGGTGGACACAAGGTCCACCCCTTCATTCCTGGTAGCCTGGTAACCCTGCTCTCATCTCTTACCCTCGTTCCGATTTACCCATTCACCGATTCACCTATTCACCGATCTTCTGCGATACTGGGTATCTCTCTACACCTCTATCCTTCATTAACATTGGCACATCGGCACCTCAAGACAGTATTCTATCCCAAGGTTAAGAGATCCTCGTCCAGCTCTTTTATGCCGGCCCCCTCGCGAAGTATCGCCGCTTTATCCGTCCTTTCCCAGGTGAAATCTTCATCTGAGCGGCCAAAGTGGCCGTAGGCCGCCGTCTTTTTATAGATTGGCCTTCGCAAATCCAAGTCGCGGATAATTGCGGCTGGCCTCAGATCGAAATGCGCCTTGATAAGCTCCTCGATATCCTCGACCGGGATTTTCTCTGTTCCGAAGGTGTCGACCATTATCGACACGGGGCGGGCAACCCCAATTGCGTACGCAATCTGCACCTCGCAGCGTTCTGCAAGTCCCGCGGCAACCACGTTCTTCGCCACGTACCTCGCTGCATAAGCACCAGAGCGATCAACCTTGGTCGGATCTTTTCCGGAGAACGCGCCGCCACCGTGTCGCGCAAGGCCGCCATAGGTATCTACTATAATCTTGCGCCCGGTAAGTCCAGTATCCCCCTGAGGACCACCTATTTCGAACTTACCCGTCGGATTAACCAGTATCTTGACCTTGTCATAGTCGATCAATTCCCCCGGGATAATCGGCTTTACCACTTTTTCTATCAGGGCTGGCCTTAGCTCATCGCCTATGTCGATACCAGGTGCGTGCTGGGTAGAGATGATAATGGTTTCTATCTCAACCGGTTTTCCATCCTCATAGGCTACAGTTACTTGGGTCTTGCCGTCGGGGCGAAGATACGGTATCATTCCTGATTTTCTCACCTCTGAAAGGCGGTGGGCTAACTTATGGGCAAGAATGATAGGCAATGGCATTAGCTCCGGGGTCTCGTTGCAGGCATACCCGAACATCATACCCTGATCACCTGCGCCCTGCTTATCGAGGTCTTCCTCAACTCCCAGAGCCCGGTTTTCCAAGGCGTAGTCAACGCCCTGCGCGATATCGGGTGACTGGGGATCGATACTAGTGACGATTCCACAGGTATCGCAATCAAATCCAAATTTTGCCCTCGTATAGCCAACGCCACGAATGGTCTCCCTGATAATACCCGGTAAATCAACATAGGTACTCGTTGTTACCTCACCGGCAACCACCACCAGACCGGTAGTTACAAGGGTCTCGACGGCAACCCTTGCCAGCGGGTCCTCGGTATAGATTGCATCCAGAATAGAATCGGATACCTGATCTGCGATCTTATCTGGGTGTCCCTCGGTTACCGATTCGGAAGTGATTAAATAGCGTTTACTGGACAAGTTAATACCTCCTTAAATAGTTATCAGCAATTAGCAGCCAGCCTGTAGGTGCGTTTCCCAAACGCACCGATAGCGAACATCCACACATATTCTTCCAAACATACTCTTGGAGGGCACATTCGAGGACCGTGCCCTCCCGCACCATGCGGTAAAAAAAATACCCTCGAGCCTGAAAGTGCACGGGGGTTTATATGCTTATACTATAAGCCTCCTCTCATCTTTCAGAAACCTTGTAACCGAAAGGTAAACCTCTCGCTTCTGCAGGAGTTAGCACCTTAAAAACGGGCTGAGCTTACGCCACCGTTTCCAGGTTGCCGAGGCTTCACAGGGCCAGTCCCTCCACCTCTCTGGATAAGAGCTTACTATGTTTACCGGTTGACCGGTAATTTTCAATGTCCGCGTTAAAGCATCCTTTAACCGCAGATTAACAGATACAATAACCAGAAGTCAAGCTACTATTGTAGGTAAGACCGCTCAGGCTTTTAAAGCAACACCAAAGTTATTTCCAAAACGTGCCGATTATAAACGGGTAAATTAGCTATCAGCGGTCAGCTATCAGCCATGACCTGCTGTTGTTGAACTTCACGCTGCTGGCTATAGATAGGCGCCATTAACTCTCAAGCGCATCTACCAGCCAGTCCACAATCCTTCCGGCCAGGTCGGATTTTCGATAGGTTTCAAGGTCACCTGCTGGCCCATTGCGGTCAATTAGGACCGCCGAGTTAAGGTCGCTGCCGAAGCCAACACCTGGCTTTCCTATGTCGTTAGCGACTATTAAATCGAGGTTTTTCTTTCTGAGTTTTTCCACCGCGTTTTCAATTATATCTTCCGATTCCGCGGCAAACCCGATCACAACCTTACGCTCTTTACTGTTGGACACCGCTTGAAGTATATCCGGATTTAGCTCAAGTCCGAGGCTATCCGGCATCTTCTCCTTCTTTATCTTATCAACACTTTCCATGGATGGTCTGAAATCGGCGACTGCTGCTGCCATGATGATGGCATCAACCTGGGGTAGATGCTCCAGCACTGCTTGATACATCTGCTGAGCCGTCTCAACATGTATAACTTTCATGCCGTAGGGTGGCCTTAAACACGTCGGTCCGGAGATCAGGGTTACGTTGGCACCTCTTGCCCTCGCCACCTCAGCAACCGCATATCCCATTTTCCCCGATGAACGATTCCCAATAAAGCGCACTGGATCGATCGGCTCAAGTGTACCGCCAGCGGTTACTAAGACGGTTTTACCTTCCAACTCCCGCGCCCTAATAAGGAGGTTCTTAAGGTAATCTATGACAACCTCGGTCTTGGGAAATCTCCCGATTGCCTCTTCCTCTCCGCAGGCAAGCCTACCCACCTCTGGCTCAATAATGTGAATGCCACGGTCCCTAAGAACCTCGAGATTATGCTGGGTCGCCTTATTAAGCCACATGTAATTGTTCATCGCCGGAACCATAACGACCGCACTTCTGGCGGCCACAATTGTGGTTGAAAGGGCATCATCAGCTATACCGCTGGCAGCCTTAGCAAGTATATTCGCGGTGGCAGGGGCAACAACGAGTATATCCGCCTCCTCGCTTATCGATACATGATATATCCGTCCTTGTGCGTTTGAAGCAAATAGGTCGGTTACCACCGGCTGGCATGTTACCGATTGAAATGTAATAGGGCTTACGAACTTTACCGCGTGCTCGCTCATGACAGTTTTAACCGTCGCGCCGGCCTGCGTGAGTTTGCTGGCGAGGTCCACCGCCTTATATGCAGCGATTCCGCCCGATACCCCTAATGCTATCGTTTTTTCTTTGAAGATAGTATCGATCATGTAGTTTACACCAGTTGCTAGCAGTGAGTGGCTACTTCTAGTTAAAGAGGATTATCGCCCCCGCTATGCTCAGGAGGCGAGAATGATGATTCATACAACCGCTGGTGCTTATCGAGTAGGTGCGCCTTAGGATAGTGCAGCTATTTTATACCTTCAACCAATCTCTCATACTCGAGCTTCTCTTGCAAAATCTCCTCGAGCGCAATACTCAAGGGCTTACCTGAAACCGCTTCTATCTGTGGCGGCCTTACCCTTACCAGATCATGGCGCCTTATCGCGTTGAAATAATCATTTATCTGCCTCGCTCTTTTAGCAGCGGCAATCACGAGAGTATATTTACTATCGAATTTACCCAAAAGCTTACTAATATCCGGCCTTGCCATTCAATTGTCACCTACGCTTTACTTTTATTTCCCTCAGGGTTTCTTTCGGCCTGCACAATCTCGATCAACTCGTTGGCAGCCCTATTTATGTCATCATTTATTATCACATAGTCGTATGTTCTGGCAAGCAGCATTTCCGTTTCCGCGTTCTTTAAGCGGCGTGCCAACTCAGCCTCAGTCTCAGTGTTTCTCAGCTTGAGCCGCTTTATTAACTCCGCCATCGAAGGTGGTTCAATAAAGATGAGCACCGCCTCGGGCATCTTTTCCTTCACATTGGCCGCACCCTGAACATCTATCACAAGCACGGCATCCTTTCCACGTGCCAGCTCTTTTTTAACCGCCGATTTTAGAGTGCCGTAATAGTTACCGTGAACTACCGCCCATTCAAGAAAATCGTCATTTTCGACGTGCTCTTTAAATTCTTCTTCCGGCATAAAATAATAATCGATGCCATTTACCTCGCCAGCGCGCGGTCTTCTCGTTGTAGCAGAGATAGAACGCTCAAGGGAAGGGACCCTTTTCAGCAACTCGGCCGTAAGAGTTCCCTTCCCGGCTCCTGATGGACCAGATATAACAAAAACTTTTGGGTCTGCATCCACCCGGTTCACCTATTTATTTGCTCACCGAGCTAATTAGGATTTCCTTCTGCTTACTGCCAAGCCCCTGTACTCTCCGGGTTGGGCTAATGCCAGCTTCCTGCATAATCTTCTGGGCCCTGGCTTTTCCTATGCCGGGTAGAGACTCTAGCAGGCTACTAACCTTCATTCTCGATACTATCGGATCATCTGTTCGCGCTATGACATCTTGAATGTTAACTTCTCCGCTTTTCAGCCTCTTCCTGAGATCCGCTCTTTTCTGTCTGGCCTCCGCAGCCTTTTTTAGCGCCTCCTGCCTTTGCTCTTCAGTTAATTTTGGTAACGGCATAATTCCTCCTTAAGTTGGGTGGTTTGGACTTTTTGATGCGTATGATGGTGATTATAAAGAATGGCTAGCTAGATGACAAATTATACATTAGTGTTCGCCTCGTAAGTCTATCGGTTCAGCGATAGGATACCTATCTGGTACAGTTCGCACATACCCGGCGCCCGAAGTTCAGCTATGATTGTTGCCAAAGATTACAGTAGTCCGTTAAAAACTTCATCCCTAACCCCTGTCAACCAAGCTAGCGACTTCAATTACTGTACCTCCCTCCCTTCTCGCTACTCTCGTAATCTCTACCCCTACAGTTAAACTATTTCGGCCCGGATGAGTAGATAATTCTCCTTCTACGGCTATTTCCCTTCCTCTTACCTTGAAAAGGAAAAATATTTAACTGATAGCTATACTAACTAGAAATAGTACTATAAATGATCGATTAAATAAACTATTAGAGCTGTTAAAGTGCACTTTTAACCTCATTTATTATCCCTGCAATAGCCTCCGCAGGGTTAGCAGCCCCGAGAATGGGCCTCCCGACCACCAGGTATGATGAGCCGGCCTTAATTGCCTCGCCCGCACTCGTAACCCGCTTTTGATCCTGGGCTGCCTGTGTTGAGGACCGGATCCCCGGTGTGACGATAATAAAATCGTCACCTACCGCTTCTCGTATGCTCCTCACCTCGAGCGGCGAAGCTACCACACCATCCAATCCACTCTTTTTTGCCAATACAGCAAGGTTCACAACCTGGTCCGATATCGCGCCTGTTATGCCTATTTCCCCAGCTCGCATCTGATTTAAACTGGTCAGAATAGTTACACCCAGCAATATCGGGGGTTGAACCCCGAATTCACCGGCTGATTCTCTTACCGATGCAGCTGCCATCTCCATCATATCAACCCCACCCATCGTATGGATGGTCATCATATCGATGCCCATCCGCACGATTTCACGACACGCCTTGGCAACCTGATTCGGGATGTCGTGGAGCTTCAGATCAAGAAAGACCTTTTTACCCTGGCCTTTCAGCATATCCAGTATATCGCGCCCTTCTGCCAGGAACAACTGGAGGCCAACCTTATAAAAAACTGCCGCATCCCCAATTTTACTGTAGATTAGGGCAACATCATCTTTGCTTACAACGTCTAATGCGATAATTAACCGCTCTCTTGGCTCTAGCACAAACAATAAGCTCCCTGGTAAATATAGGTGATTTAGGTAACGGATGCAATATTATTTAGCGAAGATTGTTATTAAAAATGGTTATACCTCGACTTTACCGATCAATTGATACATATCCGTTATGTCCCGCTGCTTAAGAAAACCCTCAATACCATCGATTATTTCGATCATGGTGTGCGGGTTAACAAAATTGGCAGTTCCAACTGCTATGGCTGTGGCTCCGGCTAGGAAGAACTCAATTGCATCAAGTGTTGAGCGAATGCCCCCAATTCCAATAATCGGTACCTCAACCGTCTGAGCCACCTCCCAGACCATGCGCACTGCAATCGGCTTTATCGCCGGACCACTCAGACCTCCGGTGATATTACCTAAGCGCGGCTTGAATGTATCAGTATCGATTGACATGCCTACAACCGTGTTTATAAGCGATACTGCATCGGCGCCCGCGTCGACGACAGCGCGGGCGATCCTCGATATGTTATACACATTTGGCGTCAGTTTAACTATCAGCGGTATATCGATGTTGTATCGTGCTGCTGCCGTTACCTGCCCAGCCAACCTTGAAGATGCACCAAATGTGATGCCACCTGCCTTAACGTTAGGGCAAGAAATATTAAGCTCGATTGCGCTTATTCCCTCAACACCCCTCAGCTCCCAGCAGAGCTCTGCGTACTCTTCAATGCTATTACCCGCGATATTCACTATTATCGGCACATCAAATTGTCGTAAAAACGGTAGGTCATGCTCAAGAAAGTAATCAATGCCCTCGTTCTGGAGACCAATTGAATTCAGTATACCCGAAGGGACCTCATGTAGGCGTGGCGGTGCGTTTCCATCTCTCGGTTTCAGGGTTACCGTCTTTGCAACCAGGGCACCCAGGCGATTGAGATCAATTAGTTTGCTGAACTCTCGCCCCGAACCAAAGGTGCCGGATGCAGGCATAACCGGATTTTTCATTTTAATTCCCGCGATGTCAACGCTTAAATTTACACTCACATCATACCCCAAGCATCATTATTGGCCGGCCATAAAAGCCTCTCCCGCCGGGCCTCTCTTTCTTAATCCGACGTCTCGACTACTTCAACCTCGCATTCATTATCTCCGAGCAAGGTTGGCTTGATCTCTTCCTTACTCCATGGCTCAATCTCATCTTTGCCCCAGGCAATGTCACGTGCATCGAATACCGGACCATCCTTGCAAACCATCTTATACCCCTTCTTGGTTTTGCACGCGCATCCTAGGCAAACTCCTATACCACATGCCATCTTCGTCTCCAGTGAGACCTGGCACTCAACCCCAAACTCATCGGCAGTCTGCACTATCTTCTTTAGCATCGGCTCTGGGCCACATGCATACACGACTTCAGGCCGTATCTGGTGAATAGTGCGGTTTAAGAGATCGACAACCGTCCCCTTATATCCTGAGCTTCCATCATCGGTAGCCGTATACGTCTTTTTTGCCAACCGTTTAAAATCTATGTACCGCAACATTCTAGTGCTGGTCTGGGCGCCAAGCATAGCATAAAACTTGACCTGCTTATTGGTAAGCTCTTCCGCAAGATACGTAAGGGGAGCTACCCCGACCCCACCAGCTATCAGCAGTGCCGATGTTATCTTCTCCGAGTATTTAAAACTATTGCCCAAAGGGCCGACTATATTCAAGGTATCGTACACCTTTACTTTGGAAAGCGCTTCAGTCCCCCTTCCCACAACCTTAAAGAGTATCTCGAAAGCCTTGCCAGGAACGATACGATGGATGCTAAACGGTCGCCTAAGTTGGAAATCCCCATCTTGGTTGCATGCTATATGAACGAATTGACCCGGTTTCGCATTCTCAGATATCTCGGGCGAGACGATCGTAAGACTGAAAACCCCTGGTACCACTTCTTCTTTTGCTATAACGTCTGCGTTAACCTGAAACATAGAACCCTTTGACACGTTGTAATTGCTGATTATAACTTTGTTAGTCCACTATTAACTTATATTGCCGGTATATGCAAAGATTTTTTCGAAAATTTTCGCAACTTACTCTGCGCTGGCCCTAGTACTCCATCACCCATCAGGTGACCTCTAAGATAGTAGAAATTAGATCGAACAATAGAACAATAGATCATTAGACCGCAATGAGACAGGCTTCCATACTATATAACCAATTCATTTTCCATTTTCTATCTTCTATGTCTATTGCTCGATTGTTCTATTGTTCCATTGCTCTAGTACAGCGTCTGTGACGCTGTACTATGGTAATCCTGTATTGCCTTAACATCGAGCTCGCCCCCTATCAGCGCCTCTATACCCTGCACCACCGCCGAAGCGGCCGCAATAGTAGTTATGCACGGAATCCCGTATACCGCTGCGGTGGTTCGAATCTCGTACCCATCAATCCTGGTTCCCTTACCCCACGGCGTGTTGATTACAAGGCCAACAGTTCTATTCTTGATGAGGTCTACGACATTTGGCCTGCCCTCCTGGACCTTCTTAGTGGCCTCGGCATCAATACCGTTTCTCCTTAACATACTCGCTGTTCCCTTGGTTGCATATATCTTGAAACCAAGCTCATGAAGCTTCTTGGCCAGGAATAATATCGATCTCTTGTCCCGGTTGCGTACGCTTATAAAGACGCTGCCGCTGGTCGGAAGATTCAGTCCCGCGCTTATCTGGGCTTTTGCAAACGCATTCCCAAAAGATGTATCGATCCCCATCACTTCACCGGTGGATTTCATCTCCGGGCCAAGCACCGTATCAACCTCAGGGAAACGGCCGAAGGGCAGCACCGCCTCCTTTATCGAGACATGATCAATGGATGGCATCTCGGTATGTCCCAGTTCTTTAAGGGATTTTCCTGCCATTACCTTAGCTGCAACCTTAGCGAGCGGTACCCCTATCGATTTACTCACAAATGGCACCGTCCTCGACGCACGCGGGTTGACCTCCAGGACATAGACGGTCTCTCCCTGAACTGCATACTGGATATTGAGCAAGCCGCGCACTTTTAATTCTTTCGCCAGCTGTACCGTATATTCCTTTATCTGGCTAATGATGTCATCGCTTAAGGTGTAGGGCGGTATAACACACGCACTATCACCGGAGTGCACGCCCGCCTCCTCGATATGCTCCATGACGCCGCCGATCAGGACATCTTCCCCATCACAGACGGCGTCCACATCGACCTCAATAGCGCTCTCCAGGAATTTATCTATCAGTATCGGGTGATCCGGCGATGCCTTTACCGCCTTTGCGATGTACGACTCGAGCATGTCCTCGGAGTAGACTATCTCCATAGCCCTGCCACCTAGAACATATGATGGCCTCACCAGCACCGGGAAGCCGATTTTCCTGGCAACCTCGAGGGCCTCCTCGTATGAGACGGCGGTACCGTTTGGCGGCTGGTTGATGTCAAGCCTCCGCAATAATACTTCGAACCGCCTTCTATCTTCCGCCAGGTCGATGCTGTCCGGGGATGTTCCGATGATGGGAACGCCCGCCTTACCGAGCGCGCCGGCAAGCTTTAGAGGCGTCTGTCCCCCGAATTGCACGATAACCCCGTCCGGCCTCTCCCGCTCCACAATATTCATCACGTCCTCATAGGTAAGCGGCTCAAAGTAGAGTCGATCTGATGTATCGTAATCGGTTGAAACCGTCTCGGGATTACAGTTGACCATTATCGTCTCGTATCCTTCTTCTTTGAGGGCAAACGAGGCATGGACGCAGCAGTAATCAAACTCAATCCCCTGGCCGATCCTATTTGGACCGCTCCCCAGGATAACAATCTTGGGTCTCTCCGAGTGCTTCACCTCGCATTCAGATTCGTAGGTCGAGTAATAATAGGGCGTATATGCCTCAAACTCGGCTCCACAGGTATCGACCGTCTTAAAGGTGGTGATAATGCCGCTACCCTTGCGCCTCGTGCGTACCTCATCTTCGCGTGAGCCGATAAGGTGGGCTATCTGGTAATCCGAGAACCCGTGCCTTTTTGCTTCGCGAAGAAGCTCATCTGGCATATCTACCAGCGGATATTCTCGTATCTCTCGCTCAACTTCTATCAATTGCCCAATCTGATCGATAAACCACGGATCGATCTTTGTAAGATCGTTGATCTTTTTGATGTTCATGCCGGTTTCAAGCGCATATTTTATGTAAAACAGCCTATCCTGATTCGGAATGGCGAGTTTGGTGTTCAGCTCGTCCGGGTAGATCTCATCCTTGCCGTCGGCACCCAATCCATAACGGTCGATCTCCAGAGACCGCAATGCCTTCTGGAGGGATTCTTTAAAGGTACGACCTATCGCCATCACTTCACCAACCGACTTCATTTTAGTAGTAAGGGTCTGGTCAGTTTCCGGGAACTTTTCAAACGCCCACCGTGGGATCTTCGTAACCGTATAGTCGATCGTCGGCTCAAAAGATGCCGGCGTCCCCCTGGTGATATCGTTTGCTATCTCATCAAGGGTATAGCCGACCGCAAGCTTAGCCGCCATCTTGGCAATGGGGAAACCGGTCGCCTTTGAAGCGAGAGCAGAGCTGCGGCTTACCCGCGGGTTCATCTCAATAACCGTAATCCGACCATTCTCGGGATGGACGGCAAACTGGATGTTCGATCCCCCGGTTTCGACGCCAATTTCGCGCATTATGGCAATCGATGCGTCGCGAAGCTTCTGGTACTCGACGTCGGTCAGGGTCTGTGCAGGGGCAACGGTGATGCTATCACCAGTATGGACCCCCATTGGATCAAAGTTTTCGATCGAGCAGATAATGACGACATTATCATTGAGGTCTCGCATTACCTCAAGCTCATATTCCTTCCACCCGATAACCGATTCCTCTATGAGGACCTCGGAAACTGGGCTGAGCATAAGCCCGTTCGATACTATGTTTATATATTCTTCTTGGTTAAAGGCTATACCACCGCCGGTGCCGCCCAATGTAAAGCTCGGTCGTATTACGAGCGGAAATCCAAGCTCATCGGCGAGCGTGAGCGCATCGTTCAGGTTGTAGGCAAAACCGCTTCTCGGAACCTCCAGGCCGATCTTCTGCATTGCAGCCTTAAACTCGCTTCTATCCTCGGCCTTTCTGATTGCCGGGAGCTTCGCTCCGATCAGCTCAACACCGTACCGATCAAGCACCCCACCCTCGGCAAGAGCCACCGCCACATTGAGGCCAGTCTGCCCGCCAAGGGTAGGAAGGAGCGCCTGTGGCCTCTCTTTAGCGATAATTCTCTCAACCACACTGGGCGTGATTGGTTCAATATACGTGCGGTCGGCAAATTCGGGATCGGTCATTATAGTCGCCGGATTGCTATTTACCAGCACAACCTCAAAGCCATCCTCCTTGAGCACCTTGCACGCCTGGGTGCCCGAGTAATCAAACTCGCAGGCCTGACCGATAATTATCGGCCCCGAACCGATGATTAGAATTTTCTGAATATCACTTCTTCTCGGCATAACCTCTACTTTCTAGCAGCTAACGTTTACTTATTAATGGGTACCTGAGGGCTAATATGCCCTGTGCTCCAACCCCGACGAGGGGTCAGGAGCTAGGAGCCAGAAGTCAGGAGATTTACCCTCCCCTGACCCTCCCTCGGGGAGGGGGATTTTTCTGCCATCGCTCTTGACCCGCACTTCTGGCTACTGACTCCTGACTTCTGGCTCCTCCTTACCCTCCATCATCTCAATAAACTGGTCAAACAGATACTGTGCATCATGCGGCCCGGGGGATGCCTCCGGGTGGTACTGGACGGAGAAGGCTGGCACTTCAAGACAGCGCAGCCCCTCAACAGTACCATCGTTAAGGTTAATATGAGTTATCTCTACCGCACCGAAATCGCTCTTCCCGCTCCAGCCACCGAGCAGTACAGTTTGCCCAACCTGCCAGGGCTTCTCCTCAACGGCAAGTGAGGCAGGGTCGACGGCAAAGCCGTGGTTCTGGCTTGTTATCTCAACTTGCCCATTGAGTAGGTTTTTAACCGGTTGGTTTCCCCCGCGATGGCCGAATTTCAACTTATATGTCTCCCCACCGATCGCAAGCGATAATAGTTGATGACCGAGGCAAATTCCAAAAATCGGCTTCTTGCCGATAAGCATGCGGATCGTCTCTATTGCATAGGCTACAGCAGCCGGGTCTCCGGGGCCATTTGACAGGAAGATGCCATCCGGGTCCATCGCCAGCACGTCGCCTGCAGGTGTGCTGGCGGGCACAACCCGCACATCGCAGCCCGCTTGTGCCAGCCTGCGGATGATATTCATCTTGATTCCAAAATCAAAGGCCACAACCTTGTACTTGCCCTTAGTAAGCTCGGTCCACGAGTACGGCTCTTCAACCGTAACATCCTTTACCAGATCGGCTCCGACTATCGAGGGGACACTTTTCGCTTTTTCGATAGCATCAGTGGCATCTATATCGCTCACTGATATAATGCCTCTCATAGCGCCGACGCTTCGGATATGCTTCGTGAGCGCCCTGGTATCCACGCCTTCAATGCCCACTATCCCGTACTCGGCCAGAAACTCCTGGAGTGAGCCTTCCGCACGCCAGCTACTGTAAATCGCCGATGCTTCGCGGACGATGAATCCCTCAACAAAGGGCCTCTTCGATTCATAATCAGCCCTATTTACACCATAGTTTCCTATTAAGGGATAGGTCATCGTAACAATCTGTCCGGCGTAGGAGGGATCGGTCAGTATCTCTTGATACCCCGTCATGCTCGTGTTAAAGACCACCTCTCCACTCGTTTCACCGGTCGCACCGAACCCGTAACCGTGGAACACCGTTCCGTCTTCAAGTGCCAGAATTGCCCTCTTCCTATTAAGAATGCTCATGGTTCTCCTTCTAAACTCCCTTTGTAGTTGTCCCATTCATGGGGTGCCCTTGCTATAATCAAGCTCTCAATATCGCCCAATAAATCGGGCAACTACGCCCTACTACTCCATCACCCATCATGTGACCTATAAGATATTAGAAATTAGATCGAGCATTAGAGCAATAGAACAATGGATCGCAATGGAACAGGCTTCCATACTATATAACCAATTTATTTTCCATCTTCTATCTTCTACGTCTATTCCTCGATTGTTCTATTGTTCCATTGCTCTGTACAGCGTCACAGACGCTGTACTACCCTGGATCCTTCTATAGAACCATCAATTAATACTTTATCCTTTATAACGGGCTTCCCCATGCTGAACACATCAGTTACGACGCCTTTTAGTGTCCACCCTGCGTATGGCGTATTGATGCTTTTCGATTCAAACTTACTAGGATCAACCTCTAGTAGAGCATCACTGTCTACTATTATCACATCGGCATCGTCCCCGATACCGAGCCCACCCTTAGCGATACCGAGCACGTTTGCCGGGCCAATGCTCATCTTTCCAATAGCCTCGGCCAATCCGATAACACCTGTATCGACGATCTCTGTCAGTATAAGCGCAAGGGTGGTTTCAAGACCGATCAACCCGAACGGCGCGTAATCGAACTCCATCTCCTTCTCATGGCGGGCATGTGGCGCGTGATCGCTCGCAATCACATCGATCACACCATCTCGTAACCCCTGGCGCAGCGCCGCAACGTCCTCTGCGGTGCGCAACGGGGGGTTTACTTTAAAATTTGTATCGTAGTTCTGCAGGTTCTCGTCTGTTAATATGAGGTGATGTGGGGTGACCTCGCATGTTACCCTAATCCCTCGCTCCTTTGCCCTTCTTACCAACTCCAGGCTTCCAGCGGTACTGAGGTGGGCTATATGTAACCTGCCGCCCGTAAGCTCAGCGAGAATTATATCCCTGGCTACAATAATCTCTTCTGCAGCGGATGGTATCCCCTTAAGCCCAAGGATGGTTGACCAGTAGCCCTCGTGTATCTGACCACCGCGGGCCAAAGAGCTGTCCTCGGCATGAGATATGACCGCTTTATCCCACATCTTCGTGTACTCAAGGGCGCGCCTCATAAGCTGATTGTTCATAACGCATTTGCCATCATCCGAAAAGGCCACTGCTCCGGCGTTCACCAGCTCACCTATCTCAGAGAGTCGCTCCCCTTCGAGACCATGGGTAACCGAGCCTATCGGAAAGACATTCCCAAAGCCAACGCCTGCTACCTGGCGCCTGATATACTCAACAACCGAGGCAGAGTCAATAACTGGGTCGGTATTCGGCATACAAGCGATACTT
>DASQQM010000273.1:0-10372 GCA_035643475.1 Anaerolineae bacterium
TCGATGATGAAGACCTCGCCACTGCAATTAATGCGATCATTGATATGCAGGGAGGGCAAGTTGTGGTCAACAAAGGCCAAGTAATCGCTTCACTGCCACTTCGCATAGCTGGGTTGATCGCCGAAGAAGAGAGTAATGTCGTCTACGATAGAATGAAGCAACTAACTCACGCTGCTAAAGACCTCGGGGCAAAGCCGAGCGATCCTTTTATGACACTATCTTTTGTTACGCTTGCAACGGTTCCGAAGCTAAAAATCACCGATAAAGGACTTGTTGATGTCCCTGCAGGAAAGCTGGTTAGCTTGTTTGCCTAGCCGAACGTTATGCTACACGGCGGCAGGTACCTGCCGCCACATATGCTCAACGTACCGCTTAAAGCTATGAAGCGCATCCTCAAAGGTTTCTTCAAACTCGTGCCATGATACGTTTAGCTCATCGACCAGATGAGCGGGGAGGCTCTCCATATCAACCGTGAGTCGCACGGTAACTTTAGTACCCCCGGCTTCAGGCAAGACGTAGGTTGAGCCGAAGTGTTTTATGGTGGACACCGAATGCCAAGAGATCATTCTGTTTGGCCTCTCCTCGTCCAGCTCGGCTTCAAATTGAAGTCGGTAGCCCACTACATCAACAACCCAACGCGTTCTTCTCTTTTTAAGCTTCTCAACGCTTACTACGTGTGGCGTGTATGCGGGGAAATTCTGAAAATTTGCCCAGGTTGCGTAGACCACATCTAAAGGAGCTTTCACCGTAATTGATCTCTCTATTGCTACCATCGGTCACCTCCACGCCTCCATCTATACACTTAATATCCAAAAGCGGATGAGTATATTCCGGTTTTATAAAGCCGTTAAAAAATATGATCTTATTTAACTAGCCTCCAGTACATACCAAGGGCCAATAGAGCAAATAATGCATAGAAAACCATTACCCAGAACTTTAAAGTGCCTCAAAAGCGATACTATTGCGTATTGCCCGCTCAGAGCTATTAAAATCCTGTCATAATGCCATAATTTTACGAAATCTCACAGATAGACGAAATACAGCCGATCAAGGTCTAGGTGGATTAATGCCACAGCCACTTAAGACAGGTAAGTGAGTTGATTCATGACTCTCCGGCAGCCGGTAGTATTCACGATGAAATGTAATACGAAGGCCTCCGCCGCTTATGTGCGCTTTTATCGACTCGATCGCACGTTCTATCCCACGCACTTAGTACCTTTTCTATATAAAATATCGCTTACCATAATATATGTTATGTTAACTAGCATTATTATGGCTTTGCACTCGCTTTTGCCATTGCCATGCATTATGGTAAGCTGTAACATGTGACTCAACCGAATTACAGACTCTACCGGCTTACCGCATACCTTCATTTCCCGTCTGTTGTAACTCGTTCACTCTAGTTAAACAGGTGTACATTTTGAGGTAAATAAATATAAAGGCGGCCGTTTATTAGAAAACACGACCGCCACGCTTATAACTTCACATCCCCAGATACTTCCCTGGCCATTCCCTCACCTGTTCCAATATCGAACAGGTGTGCCGTCATAGATGGTGCCATTTTCCTCCCTACATTAAAATGCTTCTCACAATCGCTCTTCTTTGTCCTTAAAGAGCTCAGTGGTCTCGACCGTTCCCATTGCCCACCCTGCAAGAAAGAGCAGGACGAATAATATGTAGAGTCGTAGTGGCCGTACTGCTGAGTTTAAGGTGTACCTCGAGAGGATTATCGATGCTGTTGGAAGAAGCGCTATTGCCCCAAATATTCTTGAGAACTCTTTAATATCCAAGCGCCTGAAGATACTTGTCACTGTAAGATTTTTTCTTACCCTCTCATAGGAGAAGGCCTGGTAGAACAGGTACGCAATACTAATAGATATAACAACCACTACAAGTGCTAACTCGGGATTTACCAGTCCACCTTCAACATACCACTGTATGCCAAGAATTATTGCTGCAATCGTTGCTATCTTAATGGTAGTAGCCAGTATGTTCTTCATCTGTTACCCCATATACTACCGCTTCTATGTTTAGCTGAGCGTACCATTACTGCGTGTTAAACATCAAGCCTTAATCATCACCATTCATTCCTTGAATTCCCGTGAATACTATCGTATTGCCCTGTTGCGATGGCGTAAATGACGTGCTATCTTCAATTCCATACTTATCATCAAATTCCATCTTTGTTAATTCATGCAAGTCCTGTTTCATTTTGCGCAATCGCTCTTTTGCTTCCTTTTTGCTTTTAACTATCGCAATCTCATGAATAATATTTTCCGCCGTAACTACCTGGAGCCGGTACGTTACTTTTAATCTACTTGGATATGCTTTTGGCGAGCTGTAAAGGATGTCACTCCTCCATTCAAGATCAACTGGTACTTCTTCATCAACCTGTAAGTGACGGATCCTATAATAATCTTTTGCAAGCCCAAATGATTTACCTTCTGACCTCTGTTGTCTGTACATAACTGTTCCTACTTTTTACCCCTTCTAATGCTGTGTCTCCTGAGAGTGTAGTTAACACCCCTATTAAGGCACTTCTCTTATTAGCTTTGGATCTGAGCTTATATAGCCAACCTCATTAAAAACAGTTCTTACCCTCAACCATTTGCCTTCCCTGGACTCAACTTTAACAATAGTCCCACGGGTTAAACGACGAATTACGTTAGATCTCATGCTTGGGCCAGACCGTAAATTCAGCGCTTCTACCATGACCTGCACGCTGTTTTTTCCTGACGGTAGCGTTAACTGTCGTGTGCCAGCAGTTCCCGTAATTGTGGTACCTGATGCAGTGCTAGAAGCTCCCCCTGCGGTCGCGCTTGCCTCACTGCCGCCAACCTCTCCCATCCTTTGGATCCGTACCGGCTGCGACATCCTCCACACCACGGTTACGATAATCAGCAGTAGAAACCATGCGGTTGAGTATTTTATTACCATCTGTTTCCGGTACTTATCGTCACTTTTACTCCGGATGCTTGTATCTCCAACCTTACCAGTCACTACCGCTCATCCTTCTAGTTAATGACCTAATATATAGTATATTATAATTCAACAATTACATTTCGCGCTTATCCACTACTCTCTTTGATTTACCACTTGTTCTCTCTAGCGATCTTGGCTCTACGAGCTTTACATTCACCCTTATGCCTAACACCGTGTTAAGTCTATCGGCAATTCTGTGCTCAAACGCAAGAAGTTCCTTTATCTCATCCTGGAATACCTCATTGGATACTTCCACAAGCAACTCCACCGTATCCATTGCCCCGTTTCTATCGACTATTATCTGATAGTGCGGTTCGAGCCCTTCAATCTCGAAAAGCACGCTCTCAACCTGGGAGGGGAACACATTGACCCCCCTTATTATGAGCATATCATCCGTTCTTCCACGAACTTGCTCCATCCTCACCAGCGTTCGACCGCATCTACAGGGCTCCTCAATCAACCTTGTCAAATCGCGCGTCCTGTATCGTATCACTGGGAAGGCTTCTTTTGTGAGCGTCGTAAAGACTATTTCTCCCTCTTCCTCTATCCCTAGAGGCTCACCGGTTGATGGGTCGATTACCTCAACCAGAAAATGGTCTTCATTTATATGGAGCCCGTCTTTCTCCTGGCATTCTCCAGCCACACCCGGCCCCATGACCTCCGTTAAACCGTAGTTGTCCGTTGCCGATATCCTCAGCCTTTCCTCAATCTCTCGTCTCATCCCCTGGCTACATCTCTCAGCCCCAAATAACCCGATCCGCAACGGAAGCTTCGAGAAGTCCACGTCCATCGACTTGCCAACTTCAGCAATATGAAGCGCATAAGATGGTGTTGAGACGAGGATAGTTGAGCCGAAATCCTTCATTAACATTACCTGGCGCTCCGTATTTCCGGTCGATACGGGCACGACCGATGCCCCTATTCTCTCCAGGCCCGCATGCATCCCAAAGCCGCCAGTAAACAGCCCATACCCAAACGCCATCTGCGCGATATCTTTGGCAGAGGCCCCGCCTGCTACAGCTACTCTTGCGGTTAACTCAGACCACGTATTGATATCTGCTCTCGTATAGCCTACAACTATAGGCTTGCCAGTAGTACCCGATGATGAGTGAACCCTTACAACGTTTTCCATTGGAACCGCAAACATCCCGAAGGGATATGTATCCCTTAAATCATTCTTGGTAGTGAACGGTAGCTTTGCTATATCCTCCAGGGATTTTATATCAGAGGGTTTTACTCCTACATCATCGAATCGTTCTTTATAGAACGGTACTTCATTGTAAACCCACTTAAGCAGAGCCTGTAGTCTCTTCAGCTGAAGCTCTTTTAGTTTTTTGCGATCCATTGATTCATATTCGGGATTCCATATCATCTCTCGTTCCCCATTCCAAACAATCTGCATACTGTACAAAGCACCGCATTTAACCCGTGCCAACGTTCCAATGTGCCAAAGTGCTGCAGTCTACCAGTACTGCAGTTAGCAGTACTGCGGTGCTGCAGTCAGTGTAAGTAAGAGATGTGGGTAGTAAGATTGCCACGCTCCCTTTAGTCGCTCCTAAGGACACACTTCTTTTACCAGGAGTGTCATTTCTTAAACTACCCACCTTCAGGTGGGTGAGGGGCTCGCAATGACAGTAAGAAGCTGTTAGCTCTCAGCCGTCAGCCTCTCACCCTTACTACATGCCTACACTTCTTTCCCACACTCTTACACTCTTATGACTGCAACACTGGGTAACTTTCTCCCATTTCCTTCACTGACATTGGCACCTTGGCACTTCAAGACAGTACCCACACCTCTTACCCACACCCTGGTCAGGTAATCCGATCACCCATTCACCGATCACCGGTCTTTAGTGTGCGTGGCTTCTGTGTCCAAAATATATCGCCTTTATCTCTTCGTTATTCAGGAGGTTTTCTCCTGTGTCATGCATAACCATCTCTCCGTTCTGAAGCACATACCCTCTATCGGCGATGCTGAGTGCAACGTGGGCATCCTGCTCTACAAGAAGCATTGTTAGCCCTTTTTCGCGTAAATCCTTTAGTGTGGCGAATATGTTTTGAATGATTATCGGTGCCAACCCCATAGATGGCTCGTCTAGTAAAAGCAGCTTGGGTCTTGACATCAACGCGCGCCCTATCGCTAGCATCTGCTGTTCCCCGCCACTGAGGGTACCTGCAGGCTGCCTGTTTCGCTCCTTTAGAACTGGGAACATAGAATAGACAAACGATACATCTTCATCAATTGCTCTCCTCGGTTCTTTCCTATACCGCACATACGCCCCAAGCTGCAGGTTTTCCGAAATGGTAAGCTCACTAAAAAGCTGCCTCCCTTCCGGTACATGCGATATTCCGAGTGCAACTATCTTTTCAGGTGAGAGCTTTTCTATGCTCTTGCCATTGAACTGTATCTTACCTATACCTACTTTAACTATTCCGGAGATTGTTCGCAAAAGGCTCGATTTTCCAGATCCGTTTGAGCCTATAATGGTTACGATTTCACCCTCGTTTACTCTAAGATCTATCCCTTTTAGCACCTCGACGTGCCCATAGGAAGCATTGAGCCCTTTTACGTCAAGCATTGTATACCGCCTGTCCGAGGTATGCTTGGATAACTTGTTCATCCTGTTGCACTAAGAGCGGTGGTCCCTCGGCAATCTTCGCACCGAAGTTTAACACCACTACCTCATCCGAAATCTCCATAACGAGGCCCATATCGTGCTCTACGAGGAGCACCGTTACACCGTCACTCCGTATTTTATATATTGTTTCCGCAAGCTTCACGGTCTCTTCGTTATTTAGGCCTGCTGCCGGTTCATCCAAGAGGATTAGCTTTGGTTCCATTGCGAGCGCCCGCGCTATCTCAAGAAGATGCCGCTCTCCCACTGGCAGGTCGTCCGATGATTGAAGGGCTTTCTTTTGGAGCCCTACTAGTCCTAGCAGTGAGTACGCTTTTTCCTCACTCTCTGAATCCTCAGCCCTGACTGATGGGATGCCGAGCATGCACTTAAAAATCCCCGACCTTGTTCTCGCATGCCTTCCGACCATCACGTTTTCAAGGACGTTCATGTTTGCAAAGATCTGCGTATTTTGGAATGTTCTTGAAATGCCAATCTTCGCAATCTCATGGGGCTTCCTTCCAGCAATATTATGCCCTTCAAACAGAATTCTTCCTGACGTCGGAGCATCAATGCCTGTCAACAGGTTAAATGCTGTCGTTTTGCCAGCTCCATTTGGTCCTATCAGTGCTTTTATTTGGCCACTGCTAACGCGAAAACTAATCCCATCTACCGCTGTAAGCCCACCAAATTGCTTTTTTAGGTTCTCTACATCAAGAAGCGGCATTCTCTTCACCTGCCGTTTCGGGTATATCCGCGAATCTTCGCCTCACGCTGCTAATAATTTCAGAGCCAGCTCCTATTAAACCGCGCGGCATAAATACCATAGCCAACATGAGTATCGCCCCAAAGATCACCATGTTGTAATCCTGATATCCCTTCAGGTACTCCTGCAATATCGTGAGTGTTGACGCCCCGATTATGGCACCCCACACATTGCCCATTCCCCCGAAGACAACCATCGCTACCAGCGTTATCGAAACCCCTAAAGTAAATGACTCCGGGCTGACATATCCCACCATACTCACGTATAGGCTGCCTCCAACGCTTGCAAGTATCGCGCTTAAGACAAATACCTGAATCTTATACTTTGCGGTGTCCACACCCATAGCCGCTGCTGCTATTTCACTACCATGAACCGCGCGCAACGCCCTCCCCACACGTGAGTGGGCGATATTAAGTGCTAGTACCAGACTTACGACCGTAACCAGCCACACTAGGATATATAACTTCTGTGGCGTATCGAACGCAAACCCCGCAATAGATGGCGCAGGCACACCGTATAAACCATCAGTCCCGCCAGTCATGTCCTTGAGCTCGAGGAATAGTACGTGAACGATCTCCGCAAACCCAAGCGTTGCCATTGCGAGGTAATGCCCTTTTAATCTCAGTGATGGTTTCGCTATCCAGTATGCCACCAGCCCACCTACTATAATTGCTGCAGCTATCCCCAGCCATGCCGGAAGGCCATACTTAGTCGTCATAATCGCGAGAGCATATGCTCCTATGCCATAAAACGCGGCGTGGCCTATCGATACCTGACCGGCATATCCCATGAGTAGATTTAGGCCCAACACGATTATTGTGTTGATCCCGAGAGCGACCAGTACTTTTATGTAGTAGTTACTTGAATAGATAATAGGCAGAAGCGCCATCACTGCAGCATATATCCCCACCCACACCCATCTTGATCTTCCAGTGCCCTGAGCGCTCGCCATCAAACCTTCTCCTTTACACGAGAGCCCAGAATTCCGCTCGGTTTGAAGAAGAGAACTAGCAGTAGAATAAGAAATGCCACCGCATCTTTATACCCCGATGAGATAAAACCGATGCTCAATGACTCAAGGACCCCAAGGAGGACTCCTCCAACTACCGCTCCGATTGGGTTCCCCAGCCCCCCAAGCACCGCTCCTGCAAAACCCTTTAACCCGAGGAATCCGCCGGCCGAGTAGCTGATCATCGAAATAGGCGTTATCAAAACACCAGCCATCGCCCCGAAGGCGGCACTCATAGCAAACGAGAGGAGTACGATTCTCGATGTATTGATCCCCATCAGCTTCGCGGCATTCTGGTTGATCGAACATGCCTTCATCGCCTTACCAACAATAGTCCGTTTGTAAAATACCTGGAGCAGCAGGACGGCGATTGTTGTCAGCCCGATAACCCACAACGTTTGTGGTGTAATGTATGCGCCTAAGATTTCTACCGGCTTATCGCCCGAAAATGCTGGTAGTGTTAGCGAATCACGTCCCCATAGGATCATCGCGATGTTTTTAAGAAGAATGGAAGCGCCAACCGTTACTATGATAAGCGTTATTATGGAGGAGTTTCTCAATGGGTGGATCGCTACTCGCTCAAAAAGTATCCCTACTATAGTAACGATACCAACAGCAAGAAGAAATGCCGCCGGTAATGGCAGATCTAGCACCGAGTGTAGTGATACTGCGCTTAGACCGCCGAGCATTACGAACTCGCCTTGGGCGAAATTGATCACCTGTGTGGAGTTGTAAATTAGCGTGAATCCCAGTGCTATTAATGCGTATATACTTCCACTTGTTATGCCGCTTACAATGAACTGCAATAGCTGATCAAATTGCATTGTTGCCGTATATTACACCTCAGTTTACCTTTTTGTAGAACAGGCCCCTTCATTCTTACCTTGTGGTAAGTGCCTGAAGTGAGGCTAAGTTTAGGATACACGCTTTTTTAGAGATCTGCCAGCTTAATCCGCCTATCCTTCAGTCGTTAGGAATAAGAAAGCCTTAATAGTGCCACGAAAAAGCCGGGGCAAAAGATGCCCCGGCTTTGTTCTTTATGCGCTCTTTTTATTAATAGGTTGTTAATTAGCTTCTAATCACCTACAAATACAGTCCTTCGGTTATTTCTTTTCGGTCCACTGACCGCCTTTAATCTCAACCATCACCATATCCGATGTATTTGTACCATCGTGGTTATCCTTGTTGTAGGTAAATATACCGCTTATTCCGTTAAACCCTGCTGTTTTCTCGATCGCATTCCGAAGCGCTTCTTTATCGCCACCAGCTTTCTCGAGTGCCTTTACCAATATATGGAATGCATCATACGCATGGCCAGCGAATGAGTTTGCACCCTCGTTATACTTTGCCTTGTAATCACTCATGAAGCCCTCGATTACCTCAGCCTGCTCACCGCTGGCCGAGCTGGACACAATAATTTTGCCTGCCGGGAATACGACGCCTTCAGCCGCATCCCCCGCGAGCTCGATGAACTTCATATTGGCAATACCGTGGCTTCCTACAAACGGGATGGTCATTCCGAGCTCTTTCATATTCTTTGCAGCCCGTGCTGGACCTGGGTTAGTACCCCATACCACCACTACCTCTGCGGCCGTACCTTTGATCTTTGTAAGCTGGGAAGTCATATTAGCATCCTCAGTGTTGTACTTCTCTGTAGCTACAACCTCTAATCCAGCTCTTGGTGCGCGCTTCTGGAGTTCATCCGCACCGCTCTGGCCAAAGCCGTTTGAATCATGCAGTATAGCGAATTTCTTTACCTTTAGGCTTTTGCTCAGGTAATCAATAACCTTTTGTACGGCGACCGCATCGCTCTGTGCGGTCCTGAATATCCACTCATTCGGAGCTTCGGTAATCTGTACGCCGGCCGCCATCGATATGTGCGGTGTTTTCGTTTTCGCTGTTTCCGTCTTCATCGCCATCGTCGATGGAGTTATCGTGCCACCCAATATGGCGATTACGCCTTTCTCATCGATGAGTTTGCTTACTGCTGTTGCGGCATTCGCCGGATTGCTCTCATCGTCCTCAATGAACAACTCAATTTTGTGCCCGTTAATGCCACCAGCTTCATTTATCTTCTCGGTTTCCATAAGAAGCGTCTTTTTTTCCGGCTCACCAAGTGGCGCAGCAGGACCCGTTACCGATACCACTGCTCCTATTTTGTACGGCTCTTTGGCCTCATCGGTTGCCTTTGTCGTTTCTTGTGTCTTTGTTGCTCCTTGGCAGCCTAGCGCAAATATGGCTAGCGCTATAACCAAGAGTAAGACAATCCATCTCCTCATACATAATCCCCCTTATCAATAACTATAAAGACGTGGCAAATACAGACATGGATCCGATTGCTCGCCCCCTTTCTTTATTGCTATATGATCGCACGGATTTGCTGGGAAGTTGAAGGTTTTTCCTTCTTTTAAGTAGTTAATTATAGTCCTTAGTTATCCCATAGTCTATATGCTAGAGGTTGCTAAAGCATGGCTTTATTGCTAAGGTATTTTTCGGATACGAGTTCGTATCCGATAGCGAAAGCATTCTTATTGATCTCGATAGTCTTAGCCGGGACCCGTCCCTCTATGCACCCAAGCCAGACATCCTTTGGTATCGGCATAAAGGCCGCCAAGCATCCAAGGAGGACTGTGTTGGCTGCTCGCCTATTGCCAACCCCTTTTGCCATCTCACCTGCATTAACAGTGACGAGATTTACCGCTCTTTTTCGTATTCTTTCTTCAATATCGTCCGGATATTCCGCCTTATCTAAGAGCACTGGAAGTGGCTTAATTATTTCATCGCTCATTATGATAGTACCATCACTCTTTAGAAAATCGCTCCACCGCAGAGCTTCAAGCTGCTCAAAGGCGAGGATGTAGTCGGCGTGTCCCTTTTCTACTATGGGCGAGTACACTTTATCTCCAAACCGTACCATGGTGTTTACGCTACCACCCCGCTGGCTCATCCCGTGAATTTCGGATAACTTAACATCATATTCGATACTGACGAGAACTTGCG
>DASQQM010000274.1:0-5740 GCA_035643475.1 Anaerolineae bacterium
ATCAAGGGGTTACCCCAATCTCCCAAATGGATAACGGTTGGAGAGGTAGAGATTAAGCAGCTAAACCATGCGATTAAACCAAAGGGCATGGACTGCGGCAATTGCCACTCCAAAAACGGCATTATGGACTTTAAGGCGCTCGGATATTCAAAGGAAGAGGTTGAAGTATTATCCAGACCGCAAAGCCTAGTAAAGTAGAGCTTTACTAGGCAGTCTCATAAAAGATACTGGAGCCCCATTCCACGTGGAATGGGGCTCTCCGCTTAGCGCCCAGGCTTACACGGCCATCGGCGTTTCTGCTCGTCACGAACTCGTTCTGCAAAATTCCCAAAATACATGCGTTTTCGTTAACGTTTATCTTATATTTCCTGGGTATAAGAAACCAACTATGAAAGGAGGGAGAATCTTTATGGCAGAGGCAATGGAAAGACTTCAAGAACAGGGGCCTGGAAGAACGATAATATCCGATGCGGTTGTTGCTAAGATCGCGGGTATTGCCGCCCGGGAAGTTCCTGGCGTTCATGAACTGGGTGGTGCTGCAGAGCGGGCGCTCGCTCGAATTACGGGCGCAGGTAGGACAACTGGCGTTGGTGTGGAAGTCGGCGAGGAGGAAGCGGCGGTTGATATAAACATGATCGTGGACTACGGACAGAGTATCCCCGACGTCGCAAACCAGGTCCGGAAAAATGTGATGAACCAGATCGAGTCGTTTACCGGCTTACGGGTAAAAGAGGTTAATATTGCAGTAAACGACCTATTTTTCCCGGGAGAGCGGGCTGAGGAACGTGAAGAGCGTGCCGCCTGATATATTGAATGAGAAAAAATCAATAGCCCTGGCGGTCGAGTTCGTGGTGGACAGAGTAAAAGGCGTCTCGCTTATACAGGCGAATGTAGTTGGCGCTTCATACCCGCTCACCCTCGGTGTACCGGGTGTAGCGGTGTTTGGACCGGACAGGGAAGGCCGCTTTGAAGCGGACGTACATATAGCGGTGGCAGGCATGAAAATTCCCGAGGCGACCGACACATTGCGCTCCGAACTATGGAAGGAGTTCAGGAATCGAGGCATCGCGGACCGCGTTAAAAACGTCGATATTTACGTAGAGGATTTGATGATGGCGGTATGAGAGTATTTAATAATGTGCTGGCAACAATAGTAGCGCTTGCTTTAATTGCAGGATCGGCCATAGGCATACTCTATCTGATAGGCCTCCTTGCCAATGCACCTGCGCTCACTCAGCTTGTCCAGGGCTGGTTCCGGGCTATCGGCCGGTTGAGCCTCGGTGAGATCCAGGCTATACTGCTTGGGATATTGGTAGTATTCTTAGCACTCTTCATATCAGAAGTTCGCCCCTGGAGAGCCCAGTTCATCACCATTAGAGATGATGAGAAGGGAAGAACGGAGATCCGCCGAGCGGACGTAGAGAGATATCTGACGCAACGGCTTTCCCGGGAGCGAGCCATCAGCACCGAGAGCCTGGATCTTATCGTCTATGACGGTAAGTTTGATGTTACAACCGGCGTTTCGGTCTCAACAGAGGCGGATAGGAACAAGGTTCGTAACCAAGTCGAGAGCAACGTCAAAAGCAATCTGGCGGCCATCGGCTTAGATAAGGAGCTCGAACATATCGATACCAGGGTGCAACGGACGAAGCGCGCAGCATAGTCGGCATAGTAGGGGTTATTATGGATACGTTAAACAGGGTACTTTTAGCAATACTATTTGCCCTCATTGCCCTGGCGAGTTTGGTTGGGGTCCTGCTTGCCTTCGGCGCAATTACTCCTGGACAGGTCCAGGCCGTTATTCCCTTCCGGCAGGTGGTCAATCTTTTCACAGCAAATTTCATCGCTTCAGCGTTGGTATCGATAGCGCTTCTCGCTATCGTACTGGTGCTCGGGGTGTTCTGGCTTCGTGGCCAGTTTGCTGGAGCCGTGACCTCCATGGTTGGTGGGCGGTACGAGACGAGAGCTGAAGGCCCGGGTGCAACAACAACGACTTACGATGCTGTGGAGAGGGCTATAAATAGCGTGATTGCCGGTATTCCCGGCGTTATCTCTGCGGATACACGGATTTTCGCAGAGCGCGATGGGCAGCTGTTTGCCTATTCCAGCCTTACCGTTAAGCGGAAAGCGGATATTCACGATATCGATAATAGGATCAGGAATTCGATCAATCGTGAATGGCTCGATAAGTTGGGCAGCAAGCTCGCCCGCCATGATGTCATTATCAACCTAGAGCCTGTAGAGCCGAGGGTTGCTTAGGTAAGGAGGTTGTAATAATGAATAACACCCAGTTGGGAGTGCTTATCGGCTTTATTCTAGGCGTTGCATGGGTCGCCTTTGGCTTCCAATCGGTGCTCCTAGGTATCATAATAGGTGCGGTCGGTTACTTTGTGGGCAGGGTTCTGGACGGTCAGATCGACCTGCAAGCGTACATCCAGCGCTACTCAAGGGGATAGTGGAGGCATCTTACGAGATCGAGTATTCGGCGATCTCTCAGTAGATCGCCTTGGGTCATAATCGTGACGTTTAGGGCCTTACGATCGTAAGGCCCTATGTCATGTTTGAAGTTAAACTTCAAAGAGGTATATAGTATCTATAGTTGGTATCGGTTGCTTGGTAGGTTGATATATGGAAAAAGCTGATGTGGTTATTGTAGGTGCCGGGCCTTCCGGCTCATCTGCCGCTTACTTCCTGGCTTCGCGGGGAGTAGATGTAGTCTTAATCGACAAGAGCAATTTCCCGCGCGATAAGACATGTGGCGATGGGTTGGGGCCTCGGAGCATCCAAATGCTGGACAAAATGGGCTTGAGTGATTGGTTAGGATCAAATGGGTACCATCGCTGTGACCGTATTCGTCTCTTTGCAAATGACAGTACCTACTTTGAGGCACGAATACCGGCTGAGGACACGCCGTCACCCTATTTCTACGTAACATCAAGGGCCGATCTTGATACTAAACTTGTTGAAACTGTGGCGGAGGCGGGCGCACGCGTGCTTACAGGCCGCAAGGTAACCGGCCTGATCAACCCTGGCGGAATCGTAAAGGGCGTAAAAGTGGGCGATGGCGACGAGGAGATACGTTGCAGGGTGGTGATCTCTGCAGATGGCACGCATGGCACATTTATCAAGCAGACAGGTATCAGGTATATTGAACCCCATGCCCTTGCGATAAGGGCGTATTATGCCAACGTCAAAGGCCTCGATGATTGCATCAATATATATCTGGATAAGCGCATTCCCACGGGCTACGCCTGGGTATTTCCGATATCAAAAGGGGATGCCAATATCGGTGTTGGTTTGACCTCCCGTAAAATAAAGGAGCTTAATCTTGACATTAAGGGTCTCCTTACCTGGTTCCTTACTGAGAAGGATACGTACCCGGTTGACTTACGATCAGCAACCGCGATTACTGATACTAAAGGCGCCTATCTCCGCATGGGCTATGGAAGGCATGATGTGGTGGCGGACGGGATCATACTTGTCGGCGATGCAGCAGCTCTGATCAATCCGCTTAGCGGGGAAGGGATAGCATATGCATTGGAAAGCGGCGAGCTTGCGGCGGATGCGGTAAAGGCTGCCCTCGATAAAGGTGATGTATCATCACAGTCCCTTGCATCGTACAGGGATGCGTTAAATAAGCACTTCCTTGTTGATCACCGTATCTGCGAGTTTTTGAGATGGGTTGCATACAAGCCCAAATGGATGGATAGGGCGATTAGAACTGGACAGGAGCATCCAGACTTTGCGGCTAGGCTGGTAAGCGTGTTGATGAGCACCGCGAAACCGAGCTCAATTTTTCATCCGAAACTGCTCAGGCACTACCTGGTGTAGGTATAATATTCGCTGAGGTATGATGTCAGGTTTAGTAAAGCTCGTGACAGTTGCAAACGAAATCGAGGCGGAGATTGTCCGCTCGTTTCTTAAATCGAACGGCATTGAATCGACGATACGTGAGCCGGCGGTTATCCATTTTCCCACATCACCTTTCATGAGGGAGGTATTCGTGCAGGAGGAGGATTTTGAGCTTGCACGAAGGCTACTCGATTCCTTCGGCATTGTACCTGGATAACAGAGCGCACATGTGTTCGCAATTTTCAATCAAGTAAGCCGGGATAGCATAGACCCCGGCTTACTGTATCTTTACTGGACTGGTAGATTAATTAGCGTATTTCCCTATTTGCCATCACGACCGTTTCGGCCCGGGCTATGTTGTTGCGTGGCCGCAACGTATTGTCTGGATAGCCTATAAACGCGCCTCGATCAGTCACCTCAGCAATAGAAGGTATTGCCCATGCGCTAGCAGTGGGGGTCTCATCGAAGGGGCTAAGCACCTCCCGCATCTCTACTGCCGACCTCCCAACCGCTCTCCTATCGATGCCGAGCGCAGAGACGAGAACCCGCGCTGCTTCCTGGCGGCTAACAAGGTTGTTTGGTCTGAATGTACCGTTACCATAGCCGGTTATCCAGCTAGCATCTGCGGCGCCCTCAACGTAGCCAAAGAACCAATCACCCGGCCTGACATCGCTAAAGGTCGGCGTTGCCGTTGCAGCCTGGGGGACATCCAGGGACTCCATAAGCACCTTTATGAATTCAGCCCTGGTAACCGCATTGTTCGGTCTAAACGTGCCATCTGGGTAACCGATTACAATGCCTTTTGTTGCAGAACCCCCGATCTCCTCCTGTGCCCAGTGGCCTTCTATATCGAAAAAGGTTGCTGTCGCGGCCGGCATGAATTCGAGCGTATAGGCACCCTTGTGGAAGGAGTGCTCGATCTGGGCATTATCGAAGACCGCTACACCAAAGTAGTAAGTGTCCTGCAGGTCATCGAATTGTACGTCGGTATCACTGTTGGTAATGAGGGCACGGCTAAACTCTAAGGTCCACATTGTACTTGATGGGTCGTAACCGACCGCCGTGGTGGTCTCCTTCTGAGCGGTGATCTCGCCACGGTCCCCCGTTACGTTTTTTACGAGCACACCAGCGATTTCACTACCAGCCGGAAGTGCGCTTAGTGTAGCGGTAGTTGCCACCTGCTTCTGGCCGTATGGTATGCAGTACGGATCGAGCTTATTGGGGGTATCAGTAGTAATGGGTTGATCCGGGCTGACCCACGTTGGGATCAACGTATCCGCGATTGCGGTGGCGGTGTTATCCTCATAGGCATCGCCTGGCTGGTCGTTCTTTATGCCCGCCTCAGGAGTTGCCGTTGAGGGTCTGGTTGCATCGATATATTGGTCGTCGACAAACCCGACCGCCCCCGTCCCGATCAATTTCCACTGCCATACATCGGCGACCTCACCTGCGGAGTTGGTGAATTTCTTGTCGTTTGATGTTCCCACGCCGGGGATTGCGTGGCATAAAACAGCGCAACCAGTAGCCTTGAAGCCGGCAACGTTTGCGACCGTCGCCGATGTATCCCGCGCACCCCAGGCGATGGCAAATTTGTCCTCAAATGCGGCACCCGGTGGTGGGGACAGTCTAAGTCGATAGTTCTCCGGTGTACCAAAGAACCAGCCCGCGTCGATCTCGCTCGCTGGATCCTGTAGCTTTGCCGGAATCTTTACCCAGTTATCGGTATTGGCATCACCGACCTTTTTCCATGGCTGCCTGCGATCGCTAAGAGTTGGGTCCTTCCACTGTGCCAGGAAGAATATCCTCTCTGTGGTATAGAGCGCCTTGAGCGTTACCGTAGTGGCCCCTGCCCAACCATAATTAACCGGGATCGATATCGCGGTGGCAG
>DASQQM010000275.1:0-6189 GCA_035643475.1 Anaerolineae bacterium
ATCGAAAAAGTGTTAATAAGTGAGGCTGATATCAGGTATAAAGTAAAGGAGTTGGGAGAGGAGCTCTCGGCTGATTATGCTGGCAAAGATCCCATTCTCGTAAACGTCCTTCGTGGCGGGTTTATCTTTATGGCTGACTTAGTAAGGGCTATATCAATCCCGGTAATAGTTGATTTTATGGCAATATCAAGCTATGGTCCGGCGGCTGAATCATCAGGCGTTGTAAAGGTTCTAAAGGATCTGGAGGAAAACATAGTCGATAGGCATGTCATCGTTGTGGAGGACGTTATCGATACGGGGCTCACGCTCGGTTATCTCCTGAGAAATCTCGGTTCGAGAAATCCAGCGAGTCTAAACGTCTGCGTTTTGCTTGATAAATCGGCAAGAAGAATCCTTGATAATCTGCCCATAAAGTATAAAGGCTTTGATATCCCGGATGCTTTTGTGGTCGGCTATGGGCTCGATTACCGGCAAAGATACCGTAACCTACCATATGTTGGAATATTAAAAAAATCTGTATATGGGGCCTAATACAGCGTCACAGACGCTGTATTAGAGCAATGGAACAATAGAACAATAGACATAGAAGATAGAAGATAGAAAATGAATTGGTTATATAGTATGGAAGCCTGTTCCATTGCGGTCTAATGATCCATTGCTCTATTGTTCGATCCAATTTCTAATTTCTTACTGTCAACTGATGGAGTGCTAAGAATGATCTAGTAGAGGACTAAGTCATATAACTGTGGCGAATTGCACATTAGCATGCTTTGTGGTATGCTATGTCCGAACTTATTAAGGGAACTTTTTGTGAGTGGGTATAAACCCACTTTTTTGATTATGAGGGTGTTGCCTTTATGAACCGCGACCCTAGGGTTAAAGAGATCAAGCAGCTCATAGGGCCTATGGTTGACGAAGAGGATCTCGAACTTGTGAACATCGAGCTGAAGCATGAGGCAGTTGGCCTTGTGCTTCGTATCTTCTTAGATACCAAGGAAGGCGGAATAAGCCTTGATGAATTGGCCAAAGCAAGCCAGGCAATCGGTGAGGTTCTTGATGAAGCGGATGTCATAAAGCAGAACTATACGCTCGAGGTCTCATCTCCCGGCATAGAGAGACCATTAACTAAGCCCGAGCATTTCAAAAGATTTGTTGGCTCAAAGGTACTGGTTAAAACAGAGGAACCGCTCGGAAAGCGGAGGCAATTCAAAGGGCTGCTTGTAGAGGCTGGGGATGAGCGTTTTACCGTGAAGATTGACGGGGAACGCTTTGAGATACGCTATGATAATGTAGCAAAGGCACACCTTCAGGTCGATATAGAATTCTAAGCTGATGAAAGGAGCAATATAACGTGAACGGTGAGTTAATTGAAGCCCTCAAGCAACTTGAACGGGAAAAGCAGATCGACCCAGATACTGTCCTTGAGGCGCTTAAATCCGCTCTAGCCTCAGCTTATAAACGCAATTATGGTGGCGTCAGCGAAGTTAGGGTAGATATCGATCCGAAAACCGGAAAAATACGGGTGTTTTCGCAAGATTGGATCGAGCGAGAAGGCGAGGAGCCCGAGCTGGTTGAGGAAGAAATAACGCCTGAAAACTTTGGACGAATTGCGGCTCAGACCGCCAAGCAGGTTATCCTTCAAAGAATCCGCGAGGCGGAGCGTGAGAAGATGTACCAGGAGTACATCGACCGCGAAGGTGATATAGTAACAGGTATCGTGGAGCAGAGTGATCAGAGGTATACTCTAGTCAACCTCGGTAGAGTAGAGGCCTTGCTGCCTCCAACGGAGCAAGTTCCGACCGAGCGCTACGATCATGGCACCCGGTTAAAGACGTATATTGTTGAAGTAAGGCGGACTACCAAAGAGCCGCAGATAATCGTGTCAAGAACGCACCCGAGCCTGTTAAGGCGTTTGTTTGAGCTTGAGGTGCCCGAGATTTACGAAGGCTACGTCGAAATAAAATCCGTCGCCCGCGAACCTGGTTACCGGTCTAAGATAGCGGTAGCTTCAAGGGATCCGAGCATCGACCCCGTTGGGGCCTGTGTTGGTCCAAAGGGATCGCGCGTTCGGATGGTCGTAAGTGAGCTTCGTGGCGAGAAGATCGATGTTGTGGAGTGGAGCGAGGATCCGGCTGAGTTTGTATCTAATGCTCTAAGCCCCGCTAAGGTTAAAGAGGTAAAGATCGACGAGGATGAGCATACCGCAGAGGTAATCGTTCCCGATAACCAGCTGTCCCTTGCAATTGGCAAGGAAGGGCAGAATGCGAGGCTTGCGGCAAAACTGACGGGTTGGAGAATCGACATAAAGAGCGAGACGCAGGCAAAAGAAGAAGCTGAGGCAACAAGTATTCTTGAGCCCTCAAAGAGCGATGTCATACCCGTGTCAGAGGAATCATCTCTTGAAGAGAGTAGCATACAGGTCGGCGACTACATGGAAGATGATGGTATCTGTCAGGCCATAAAGGCATCAGGTGAGCGTTGCACCAATAGGGTACGACCTGGAAGTAGCTATTGTGGCGTTCATAAAAAGCTTGAGGAAGCCGGGGGGTAGATGAGGCTTGGCAAAAGTCAGAAAAGTTCCTGAGAGGACTTGTGTCGGTTGCCAGGAGATTAAGCCTAAAAAAACCCTTATAAGAATTGTTAGGACACCCGAGAACGTTTTAATGGTAGATCCTACAGGCAAAGCAAACGGGCGGGGAGCATATATCTGCCCGAGAAGCGAGTGTCTTGAGGCGGCGATCAAGAGTAAACGGTTGGCCAGAGCCTTAGAAGTCACTATAAGCCCAGAGGATCTGGAGAGAATAAAGAAGGATATTGAGGCCTTAATGGAAAGCCTCAATTAAAAGAGATATATTTGTATTAGGTGGTGATAGGATGAGAGTTTATGAGCTGGCAAAACAGATGGGTATATCCAGCACTGAACTTATGAATAGGCTTCAGAAAATTGGCATTGAGGTTAAGAATCACTTTGCAACCGTTGATCCTGCGGTAGTAGAGAAGTTGGAGGCTGCTCAGACCGCCAGTTCGTCACCACGCGCAGAAGCTAGAGAGGCAAATGCAGCAGCAAAGGAGAAGCCGAAGACGCCAACGAAGGGGATTGCTGCCGCAGGAAATAAAAAGCCATCGAAGGTTGAGGCAACCAGAAGACCCTCTACAGAGAGAGCACCTGAAAAGCCCAGAGAGGATCGGTCAAAGCAGTTCAGGGGTAAAGGTGCTCATCCTTCAGCAAAACCCGCTGGCAGACCCCAAAGGAAGCCAGCGGGTAGAGCAGACAGGATTGCACAGCCAAATAGAGAGGGTGCAGTCGTCGTTGAAGAGAAATCAAAGGTTTTAGATGTGCCGCAGGCTGTAACAGTTAAAGAATTCGCTGAAATTGTAGGGAGAGAACCGAACGAGTTAATTAAGGTGCTACTAAAGCTCGGCGAGTTAGTTACTATAAATCAGTCCTTAAGTTCTGAGGCTATAGAGGTGCTTGCGGATGAACTCGGGTATGAGGCAAAGGTTATCAACCCTGAGGCAATAACCGAACAGGAAGAGCTAGTTGAGAATAGTGATAACCTGGTTCCACGGCCACCAGTTGTAACGGTTATGGGCCACGTTGACCATGGCAAAACATCGTTGCTTGATGCGATTAGAAAGACAGATGTCATATCAGGTGAGGCCGGTGGTATAACGCAGCATATCGGAGCCTACCAGGTGGTTTTGGATAGCCGGAAGATAACATTCATCGATACTCCTGGCCATGAGGCGTTTACTGCTATGCGTGCGCGTGGGGCGCAGGTTACCGATATCGCTGTGCTAGTGGTCGCAGCAGACGATGGCGTGATGCCACAGACGGTTGAGGCGATAAACCACGCCAAGGCTGCTAATGTGCCCATTATTGTAGCGGTAAATAAGATTGATAAGGCCGGTGCAGACCCTGTAAGGGTTCGCCAAGAACTCACAGAGTATGGCCTTATTCCAGAAGAATGGGGCGGCGATACCATCTTCGTCGATGTATCGGCGAAGCAGAAGATCAATATACAAGAGCTGCTTGAGATGGTCCTGCTCGTCGCGGACATTAAGGAATTAAAGGCTAATTCTGAGACAGCTGCGCGGGGAACGTGTATCGAGGCGAAACTCGAGCGGGGGCGCGGTCCGGTCGCTACCGTCCTAATATACCGCGGCACCCTACATGTCGGGGATGCAGTTGTAGCCGGTACCGCTTTTGGTAAAGTAAGGGCCATGAGCGATGATAAGGGAAATGCTGTAAGCAAGGCTACCCCTGCACAACCTGTTGAGGTTATTGGATTATCTTCGCTTCCACAAGCGGGTGAGGAGCTCAGAGTTGTGTCTGATGAGAAGGAAGCCCGCCGTATAGCTGAAGAGAGGGCACTTAAACGCCGGCTAATTGAACATGAGCAGAGGCGCAGAGTTACGTTAGAAGACCTCTTCAACAGGATCCAGGAAGGTGAAGTAAAAGATCTTAACCTGGTAATTAAGGCAGATACACAGGGTTCTGTTGAGGCCCTGAAGGATGCTCTATATAAACTAAACACCGATGAGGTAAAGATTAATGTCATCCATACCGGGGTCGGTGGAATATCGGAGACGGATATAATGCTCGCTGCTGCGTCGAACGCAATAGTTATCGGCTTTAATGTAAGGCCCGATATAAATGCAACGGCAATGGCCGTGAAAGAATCCGTCGATATCAAAACATATAGGATTATATATAAAGTCGTTGAAGATATAACACAGGCACTTGTTGGTATGCTTGCGCCTGCTATCGAAGAAGTTGATACGGGCCGTGCCGAAGTTAGGGCCACGTTCAAGGTTCCGAAAATGGGCGTTATAGCCGGATGTTACGTTACTAATGGCGAAATTGATAGAAATGATCATATACGCCTCGTGCGGGATGGTCAGGTTATGTATGACGGGAGCATCGCCTCTCTGAGGAGATACAAAGACGACGTAAAAATGGTTAAAGAAGGCTTTGAATGTGGTATAGGCCTGACGAACTTCCAGGATATAAAGGAAGGCGACATTGTTGAGACGTATAGACTTGTTGAGAGGCAGCGCCAGCTGGGTGAATGATAATGGTAGTAGGGTTGCTCAGGATGGAGCTATATCTACCTGGAGCGAACTCACTTAAAGAGAAGCGACAGATAGTTAAAAGCATTATAGGCAAGGTTGAGAATAAATATAACGTATCTATTTCCGAAGTCGATCATCACGATCTCTGGCAAAGGGTAACTATAGGCATTGCCCATGTGTCGGAGACGGGCGAGCACACTAAGAAGGTGCTTGACCACGTTGATCGATTCGTCGAGAGTCTTGATAAAGCAATAGTAAGCGAAAGGGAGCTATCCATCTTTGCGCCCGAAGAGTAAAAATGATCTACAAACTAAATCCAGGGTTAAGCCATAACATGAAGCGGAACCCTGGATTTATCCGTTTATAGAGAGGTAATTAGCTCTTGATGTGGGCCTATTCACTACAAACTGGGATTGGAGGCAGAATGATGGAATCGGCAAGAACCCACCGTGTCGGTGAGCTTATAAAAGAAGAAATTAGCGACATTATAAAGAAGGAACTGAGGGATCCCCGGATAGGATTTGTCACAATCACAGGGGTAGATGTTACGCCCGACCTGCGATATGCAGATATCTATATAAGCGTGTTGGGGAATAGAAAGCAAAAGGAAGAAACCCTAAAAGGGTTACAGAGTTCGAGCGGATTTTTGAGAAGCATGCTTTCAAAGAGAATAAGAATTAAGTACCTGCCAGAGTTACGGTTTTCCTTTGATCCATCGATTGAGGCGGGCATGCGGATAGATAGAGCAATCAAAAAACTTCATAAAGAAGAGGAAAAACATGATTAAAACTACTTTAGAAGAAGCAGCACGTAAGCTACGTGAGGCCAATGCTATCGTAGTTACTGTGCATGTGCAGCCGGATGGCGATGCTATAGGAAGCCTCCTTGCGATGATGAAGTTTCTTAAAAGCACCGGGAAAGTAACCTGCGCTACATGGGGCGAGGATATAAAAATCCCCGAACACTATAAATGGTTGCCAGGGGTAGAAGAGATCGTCGATTTTAAACACTGTATCAATGCCGATGTGCTCGTTACCCTTGATTGCGCAAACGAGCACAGGCTTGGCCTTATGGAGAAAAGGCTCACTGGGTTTACGACGATAATTAACATCG
>DASQQM010000276.1:0-4196 GCA_035643475.1 Anaerolineae bacterium
GAGCTTACCGTTGAGCTTATCACTCCCATTGCAATGGAGGAGGGGCTTCGCTTTGCCATCAGAGAGGGTGGCAGAACCGTTGCTTCAGGAAGGATCACCTCCATCATTAAGTAGGGAAGCGTTACCGGGCTGTTTTGCGCATGACCGTCGTAGGTCGATATCTGTCAAAAGTAACAGGTACCCAGGAGCCCAGATAGTAAGCGCGACAGCTACGTGATAGAATTCTGAAGGATCGGCGGATAGGCGATATTGAAGAATTTCTCCAATATCGGTAATATTCGACATCTGGGACCTGGGATTACTATACATGGAGGAAGCATGGCAACACAGAAAATTCGTATCAGGCTAAAGGCGTATGATCACGAAGTTGTTGATCAGTCGGCTAAAAAAATCGTTGATACGGCGCAGAGAACTGGCGCCAGGGTGGCTGGACCGATTCCTCTGCCAACTGAAAGAAGCTTATATACGGTGATACGGTCACCGCATGTAAATAAGGATTCGCGCGAGCATTTCCAAATGCGGACGCATAAGAGGCTGATTGATATATTGGATCCGACACCGAAGACGGTTGATTCATTGATGAGATTGGATCTACCAGCAGGTGTCGATATCGAAATCAAGCTCTAGGCGATTAGTAGTTAGTTGTTATCAATAGCTCTTGTTTATTGCTTATGTTAACCACTAAGATACTAAAGCCGGTGGGTGACAGATTTGGCACAAGCGGATAACTATCAGTGCGAGGTAGAAAATGAAGGCATTACTAGGCAAGAAACTAGGGATGACGCAGGTATTTGTCGATGGTGATCGAATGGTACCGGTAACAGTAGTGGAGGTCGGTCCCTGCGTTGTAACTCAGGTAAAAACAGAAGAGAGCGATGGCTACTCGGCGATCCAGATTGGGTTCGAGGATATCGAAGAGAAGAAGGTAAATAAGCCTCTCCAAGGTCATTTTGCGAAGGCAAAGGTGGAGCCAAAGCGTTACCTGGCTGAAGTAAGGGTCGATGACCCTGAGGAATTTAAAGCCGGTGAGGTGCTGAAGGCAGATATGTTCTCTGCCGGCGAGAGAGCTGACGTAGTAGGCATTTCAAAGGGCAAGGGCTTCCAGGGCGTAATAAAGCGACATGGCTTCAGCGGAGGTCCGAGGGGCCATGGTTCACACTTCCACAGGGCACCCGGCTCAATAGGTGCCGCTGCTACACCGTCCCGCGTTCCAAAGGGAAGGCGCATGGCGGGTCATATGGGGAGCGAGCGGGTTACTAGTATGAACCTGGAGATTGTAAGAGTCGATCCAGAGCAGAACATAGTTCTGCTGAAGGGGGCCATACCGGGAGCCAAAGGTAGCCTGGTTATGGTCAAGGAATCTAGTAAGGCAAGGTAAAAGGAGTAACGGTGAAGATACCAGTCCGTAATAGAGAAGGTAAAACTATAGAGGAGATCGACATCAGCCCTGAAGTCTTTGAAGCCGCTGTAAACGAAGCTGTAGTTCACCAGGTTGTAAGGGCACAGCTAGCTGCTGCCAGGAGGGGCACAGCAAAGACAAAAACGAGGGCTGAAGTGCGCGGTGGCGGACGTAAACCCTGGCGCCAGAAAGGAACTGGAAGGGCCAGGGCTGGAAGTATCCGTTCACCTATTTGGGTTGGCGGTGGTACGGTATTCGGTCCTGTACCGCGCGATTACTCGTTTAATGTTCCGAAGAAGATGCGACGCGTAGCGCTGCGCTCAATACTATCGATGAAGGCTAGGGATGACCGCTTGATAATCATCGATGATTTTGGTTTAACCGAACCTAAAACGAAGGAAGCGGCGATAACCCTTAAAAACCTTAATGCTATGAAGAAGGTTACCGTGGTAGTCGGCGAGGACCAGGATGTAGCGGTACGTTCGATTCGAAATATAGTGGGCACGAAGGTCATCTACAGTTCGGAGCTTAATGCGTACGACCTGTTGGATAACGAGTACATCGTTATGACGCGTGCTGCTCTTAGTGCAGTAGAGGAGGGTCTGGCTAAATGAAAGATCCTAGAGATGTAATTATTCGTCCTGTAGTCTCAGAGAAGAGCTATGCGCAGATCGAGCACAACAAGTACACATTCGAAGTTGCCAAGGATGCTCGTAAGGAAGAGATTGGACAGGCGATAGAAGAAATCTTTAAGGTCCACGTGACCTCTGTAAACACTATTACAATGCGCGGGAGGCGTAAGCGCCAGGGGTGGACTTCTGGAAGGACACGCGATTGGAAAAAGGCGATCGTAACCCTTCGCGAGGGCGACCGCATTGAGGTGTTTGAAGCCAGGTAGTCTCTAGAATATGCACCCGGCAAGCGATAAGTGCCGGTAAGGGATAAGGAGAAAAAGACAGATGGGAATTAAAACATTTAAACCCACGTCGGCAGGGAGAAGGTTTCAGACGGTCTCCGATTTCGAGGAGATAACGAAGATGGAGCCTGAGAAGAGTCTAGTGGTTAAGCTGAGTAAGAACGCTGGTCGTAATAATTACGGGCGTATCACCACTCGTCATAAAGGTGGCGGTCACAAGCGCCGTTACCGTATCATTGATTTTAAGCGCAACAAGCACGGCATACCGGCTAAGGTGGAGGCAATCGAGTATGATCCAAACCGCTCAGCCAGGATTGCCCTTCTCGCGTATGCCGATGGTGATAAGCGGTATATACTTGCACCACTAAAGCTCCAGGTAGGTGAAATGGTCGTCTCCGGGCCGGATGCTGATATTAAAACAGGCAATGCCTTGCCGTTAAGAAGAATACCGTTGGGCACAGTAGTCCACAACATAGAACTCCAACCTGGCAAGGGTGGCCAGCTTGCGAGGTCTGCCGGCTCATCAGCTCAGGTTATGGCAAAAGAGGGCAATTATGCCCACCTTAGGCTTCCGTCCGGAGAGGTACGGATGATTCACCTAGATAGCTATGCCACGGTGGGGCAAGTTGGAAATGTTGAGCATGAGCTCGTAAGTGTTGGAAAGGCTGGTCGTAGCCGCTGGCTCGGTAAAAGACCGACTGTTCGCGGAACTGCGATGAACCCGGTTGACCACCCGCATGGTGGCGGTGAGGGTAAGGCAACTCCAGGTCGCCATCCGGTAACTCCGTGGGGTAAGCCGACCTTGGGATATCGTACAAGGAAGAGTAAGGCGTCTGATAAATATATCGTTAAGGGTCGTAAGAGGTAACGAGTAACTATAATAAGCTTGTATGATTGGAGGCTGAAAATTGGGAAGGTCGCTTAAAAAGGGACCGTATGTTGAAACGAAGCTCCTCGGGAAAATCCAGGAGATGAACAAGAAAAACGAGAGACGGGTCATAAAGACCTGGTCAAGGGCTTCGACCATCTTTCCTGAGATGGTAGGGCATACGATAGCTATTCACGATGGCCGCAGGCATGTACCGGTCTATGTTACCGAGAGCATGGTAGGACATAAGCTCGGTGAGTTCGCCGCAACGAGGACGTTTAGGGGTCATGCTGGCCAGGAGAGGTCAACCAGACTGAGATAAGTGCCAAGGTGCCAAAGTGCGAAAGTCGAGGAATTAATTACCCAGTGCCGTGGCTTATAGCACGTGTGGGTAGCTTGTTCCCCTTCCTTAAGGGGAAGGCGATGTTTCACTCTGGATCCTTATCGACATTGGCACATTGGCATGGCAGTACTTAAGCATGAGGAGGTAAAGATGGCCAAGACGGCGGAAAATGAAAGAGCTTCAACAAGAGCCGTTGCTAGATATGTGAGGATATCACCGCTAAAGGCACAGCAGGTGATAAATCTTATTCGAGGCAAGGATGCTGAGGACGCGATAGCGATACTAAGGTTCTCACCTAAGGCTGCAGCGCGCATAATCAGCAAGGTATTGGGCTCAGCGGTTGCAAATGCTGAGAAGAACTTGCATATAAGCAGTAATAGTCTCTATGTATCAGAGGCGTATGTAAATCAGGGCCCAACACTAAAGAGAATAAGACCCAGGGCGATGGGTCGTGCATTTAGGATTAGAAAAAGAACAAGTCATATTACCGTAGTTGTTACGGAGAAGGAGGGTTAGATGGGGCAGAAAGTCAATCCCAGGGGGTTTAGGATCGGTATTACGGAGAATTGGCGTTCTCGCTGGTTTGCCAGCAGGGATTTCGATAAGACCCTCCGCGAGGATCTAACCGTACGAAGACTTCTGGACGATAAGCTTAAGCGTGCCGCCGTTT
>DASQQM010000277.1:0-3488 GCA_035643475.1 Anaerolineae bacterium
GAGCTTACCGTTGAGCTTATCACTCCCATTGCAATGGAGGAGGGGCTTCGCTTTGCCATCAGAGAGGGTGGCAGAACCGTTGCTTCAGGAAGGATCACCTCCATCATTAAGTAGGGAAGCGTTACCGGGCTGTTTTGCGCAGCCAGTAACCGATCGCATGTAAACAGGGCGGCCACTAAGGACCGCCCTGCATTTTTTGACTGTGACGATAGTGATGGCCTTTGCCTGTGGCACATGGGAGAGGTCGCTGTTAATACAAGCCATGGGCCAGTGTGCGTTACTATTGACATTAGTAACGAAAAAGGGTACACTACCATTTGTTTTTTTGTCTAAATAAACGAAGAATCACAATAATTAGGAGGAATAATGCGAGACCTAGTTATTCTCGCGTGTACTGAGTGTAAACGCAGGAATTACACGACGGATAAGAATAAAAAGAAAAGACCCGATCGTTTAGAGGCGAAAAAGTTCTGTAAGTGGTGTGGGACGCACACTTTACATAGGGAAACGCGCTAATTATACTTGTCTTGTGGATGGCGGCGGACGGCTTTCGAGCTACGGATGCCGCGCTTTTAGGGCTGTAGCTCCAATTGGTTAGAGCACCGGTCTCCAAAACCGGGTGGTGGGGGTTCGAATCCCTCCAGCCCTGCAACGAGACTTACACTAACTATTTATAGCATTGGAAGGGTAAATATGGCGGAGAAAAAGGCTGGGAAAAGCAAGGGCTTTGAATCGGTCGGAAAATTCTTCAAAGATGTACGATTTGAACTGGGTAAGGTTATCTGGCCTGGGAGGCAAGAGATCGTAGCGTCGACGGTGGTTGTTATAGTTGCGGTAGCTTTCTTTGCGGCGTTTATCGGGTTAATCGATCTGGCCTTTGTCAATCTCATTAAGTTAATCTCAATATAGGGGGTAGGGCCGGAGGGCCTTAAATGATATATGATTAAAATGTGGTACGTAATACATACGTATTCCGGCTATGAGAATAAGGTTAAGGCTAACCTAGAGCACAGGATATCCTCCATGGAGATGGAGGATAAGATATTTGAGGTCGTTATCCCCACCGAAGAGGTTATGGAGATAAAAGGCGGCAAGAAAACCATAGTTGAACGCAAGGTCTTCCCAGGATATATTCTCGTTCAAATGGACCTCAATGATGACTCCTGGTATGTCGTCAGAAACACACCGGGGGTTACTGGATTCGTTGGCTCGGGTGCACGGCCGACACCCCTCTCTGAGCAGGAAGTCGATAAGATATTGCGGAGGCCTGCATTTGAGAAGCCGAAGCCGAAAGTTGAGTTTGAGGAGGGAGAGACCGTTAAGGTCATCGCAGGACCACTGGCTGATTTTACCGGTACAATCGCAGAGGTAAATGTCGATCAGAGCAAGGTCAGGGTGCTGGTCTCCATCTTCGGGCGAGAAACTCCAGCCGAGCTCAACTTTGACCAGGTTGCAAAGCTCTAAGAATCAACCAACAGCTGTTAGTTATCAGCGGATAACCCGTTAAATAGCGGTTTATCAGAGATACCATGGTTTGGCTAGAGTCGGCAGGACAGGAATGTCTTAAGCCTATCGGAGGCACAGGTGTGTATACCGATAGGTTTATTATTACAATAGGTGGAGTTTTCCAACCCATCATAGCCGAATTGTTATTCTAACAATTTCTGAGGCTGACGGCTGAAAGCTGATGGCTAAATGTATAGGTTTTAAGGAAAGGAAGTATCCAAGTGGCTAAGAAGATGCTCGCCAAAATTAAATTACAGATACCAGCGGGCCAGGCTAATCCGGCGCCCCCGGTAGGCCCGGCGCTCGGTCAGCATGGCGTAAACATTATGGAGTTCTGTAAGGCATTCAATGCCCAGACATCTGATAAGGCTGGGACGATCACTCCCGTCGAGATAACGGTCTATGAGGACCGCTCCTTCAGCTTTATCACGAAGACCCCACCGGCTTCATTTTTACTGAAGCAGGCGGCTGGTCTTGATAAGGGTTCAGGGGAGCCGCATAGGAATAAGGTTGCAAAGCTCTCGAGGGATCAGGTACGCAAGATTGCAGAGACGAAGATGCAAGATCTTAACGCCAACGATGTTGAGGCAGCGACCAAAATTATTGAGGGTACAGCCCGCAGTATGGGTATCGAGATCACTGGCTAATCAAGTAGCTGGAGATCGTAAAGTAGAGTCTAGAGGTAGCTTGACTCTCTCTAGGCGTGGGAGGCCCATAGGGCCGTCATTACCACAAGGAGGAATATACGTGAAAAGAGGAAAAAATTACCGCGAAACGTTATCCAAGATTGACAAGGAGAGGCTTTACTCACCTCTTGAGGCGGTCAAACTCTTAAAGGAGATCACGAGCGCCAAGTTTGATGAGACGATTGAGGTTCACATGCGACTTGGCGTCGACCCACGAAAGGCCGATCAGCAAGTAAGAGGTACAGTTGCCCTCCCACACGGCACGGGTAAAACCGTTCGGGTTGCCGTATTCGCCCAAGGAGAAAAAGCGCGGGAGGCGGAGGAAGCAGGTGCAGACGTCGTAGGCGCAGCCGACCTTGCCGAAAAGGTTGAGAAGGGCTGGTTCGAGTTTGATGTTGCAATTGCGACCCCGGATATGATGGCAACCGTTGGTAAGCTAGGTAGACTTCTCGGGCCACGCGGGTTAATGCCTAATCCCAAGGCCGGAACGGTTACCTTTGATGTAGGGAAGGCCGTAAAGGATGTTAAGGCCGGTAAGATCGAGTACAGGGTTGATAAATTCGGTATCGTCCATTCGGTTATAGGTAAGGCGTCCTTCCCGGTTGATAAGTTAATCGGTAACTATCAGGCTCTCATCGAGGAGATAATCAGAGCCAAGCCTGCAGCCGCTAAGGGCAAGTATATAAAGAGCATAAGTATAAGCACCACAATGAGCCCTGGGGTCAAGGTTGATACCACAAAAACCCGTGATCTAATGGAAGAAGAAGTGTATTCATAGAATGCTTGATATCGGGCTAATAGATTTGGTATAGTTTAAGAGTTGTAGTTAAAGATTGATGCCGAAGACAGTAGGTGCCAGATGGCTTAATATACTACCTACCGAGGTGCGATGATATCCCTTTAGCGTTATAGGGCTATTCTGCCTCCTGCTGTCTCAGCAGGAGGCTTTTTTATTTAGTATCTTTCGCTGGATGCGAAGGGAGGGTGAAGATGGCTCGACCCGAAAAGGAAGCAGTAGTACAGGAGATAAGGGATAAGCTGCAGAGCGCCAAGAGCGTTATATTAACGGATTATCGTGGGCTCAACTTTGAGCAACTGACCGAACTGCGTAAAAAGCTTCGGGACCAGTCGGTTGAGTACAAGATTTTCAAGAATACGCTTGCCAGAATAGCGGCAAAAGACAGTGATCTTTCCGAGCTCGAAGCATACCTGGTTGGTCCAACAGCAATGGCAATAAGCTACGAAGATCCAGTTGCTCCCGCCAAGATATTGCTGGATTTTGCAAAAGCGACGAAA
>DASQQM010000278.1:0-7846 GCA_035643475.1 Anaerolineae bacterium
AATGCCTTGGCCGCCGGAATATTGAACGTAGGCATTGAAGATACAACCTCATCAGTTATGCGTTTGGCCGCAGTTTCATCATCGGCTGTAGCATCGCTAAGCAAACCATTGGCCGTCTTCAGTAGCTCCTCGCCTACCGGCGATAGGGCCTCGACTAAAAAGCGATCACCCAGGTTCATCATCCATACGTCGCCGACCTTATCCGCCGGAGAGCCACCAACCGAAGTGCAAAAGCACGTACGAGAGGCTTTATTGCAGGCGAGTGTAATAAGTGCGGTCTGCTTTCTTCGCTCCGCGTACGTTTGCTCCGGCATATCCGAATGAACGAATACCTTATCGGTTAACTCAAAGGATCGAGAATCGCAGGGACGGATACCGAAGATGAGCTTTCTCGTCTCATCTTTCGGGGCACCTTCGACCACCACACCGTTCTCATCTTTAACATACGAGAGAACCTTTTCAGATTGCCTGAATACCAGGCCTTTAGGAGGCACATCCGTTCTAATATCAAGTGCGGGAAGCTCTCCTGCCTTGATTTGCTTAAACGATGAGGCACCTTCACCCTCCATTGGAGCAAAGACCTCATGGGTAGCGACTAACTGATCTATCCAGGCCGATAGATTACCGGCTGGCAATATCTTAGTGACCACTCTCTAGCTCCTCCTTCAGGAAGGTTTCAAGTGGTGGACGCTCATCCACCTTTTCCCCCACGTTGAAATCGAACAATTTCCTTACCGCCTTGCCTACCTGCTTGTGAAGAAGAGTCAAAGGAATCCCCACAGGACAGGCACGCTCGCAAGCTCCGCACTCTATGCAACGGCCAGCGACGTGCATTGCCCGCTGAGCGTGAAACATCAACGCCTCTTGAGCATCAAGCCTCGGCGCAGTCCACCTCTCGCGAAGCGCCTGGGCCGCACAGTTATCGCGACAGTAACAGGCCGGGCATGCCTCGCGGCACGCATAGCAGCGGATACAACGCTCGAACTCTTTGTTCCAGAACTCCCGCCACCAGGCAGCATCGGCATCCTCCGGCACTATGGATCGTACTTCGCCAGTTACCGGCTGGGTGGGCTCGCCCACCACAACATCGCTGAATGTATTATCCTGCTGGGTACACGATGCGCACTTATCTAAAGCGACCTCGGCAAATGGTACCCGCTTTGTCTCTCCATCAATCTCCACGGCCACAGTGTCGCCTTCGACATATGCTGCCGTTGCCTCATCTACCGATCCAATGGATGCCTCCAGTTTATTCGGATCGATAATACCCTGGCAGGCGACACCTATTATGTAGAGGTTATCGCGGCTTATCTTGCCCTCAGCAAGGAGGGCGACGATTGAGCTGGCATCACAGGGCTTGGCAATGATTGCGGTCTTCTCGCTTAGCCTCGGCAGATATACTGCTAAGTTGTTAAAGCAGAATGGATTAAAAACAAGCTTTTCTGCTGTCTCCGCATCGCGGGCAAAGACCGGTGTGGCCTTGGTCGGATTCCATCCCGTGCCCCAGCCTACTACAACACTCGCTTCTCCTTCTTGGAGGAGCTCTATGGCCTTTGCGCGCAGTTGCATCTCAAGCTTTTCCATACTATGCCTCAACCTTCTCTCCTGACTTCTCTATCTCCGCGGCAATTGCCGGGTCAAGATGAGAGAAGACCGAAGGGTTAAATTTGCCGAGTTTCTGCAACGTCGCAAGGAAGTCGTCGACTTCCTCTTTGAGTTCTTTGCCCTCTGAGGCAGCTATCCAGGTATACCTGAACCGCTCTGGCTCAATACCTAACACCGGCAGTATTTCGTTAAACAGCGCCAGGCGCCGCCTGGCATAGTAATTGCCCTCTCGGTAATGGCAATCACCCGGGTGTCAGCCAGAGACCATAACCCCATCCGCCCCATCGAGCAGTGCTTTAAGGGCAAATAAGGGATCCATCCGGCCGGTGCAGGGAATTCTTGCTATCCTCAGATCCGCCGGATAAGTCAGGCGCAGGTTTCCTGCCAGGTCCGCTCCGGCATAGCTGCACCAGTTACAGAAAAATCCGATGATCTTGAATTTTGGATTCTCTACCACTGTAATACCGCCTCTATCGATCGTAGTATTTGCTCATCTGTCTGGCCCTTGAGCTGGGCTGCACCCGGTCGACATGCTGCCGAGCACGTTCCGCATCCCTGGCACATGGCCTCGTTAACTTTGGCAAACTTCTTTCCTCTGAACTCTTCCATGGTGATCGCCGAGTACGGGCAGACGCTCACACAGGCGCCACATGCCGCGCACTTAAATGGGTCGATCTCGGCTACCATAGGATCGCTCATCAAAATATCATTCGAGAATAATACGCCGACCTTTGCGGCAACCGCACCAGCGGTGGCCACTGTATCGGGAATATCGCGCGGTGAGAGTGCTGCTCCACAGGCAAATACGCCCTCGCGCGGGACTTCAACCGGCTTTAACTTTGGATGAACCTCGCTGATAAAGCCGTAGTTATCGGTCGTAATACCAACCGCATTGGCAAGCTCGGTACTATCCTCGCGAGGTACGGAGCCGGTCGCCAGAACAACCAGGTCCGCCTCCAGCTCGACCGGCATGCCAGCCAGCGTATCGGCAGCCTTTAGGACCATGTGGCCGTTGCTCTCGTAAATGCGCGATACCCTGCCGCGCACGTAATTGGCACCATACTCGCGCTGTGCCCGCAAAACAAACTCTTCATAGCCCTTTCCGGCCGCTCGGATATCCATATAGAAGACGAAGACCTCCGCATCCGGCACCTTCTCGCGCACGAGAATCGCCTGTTTAGCGGTGAACATACAGCAGATACGAGAGCAGTACGGCACTCCCTTCGCCTCATCGCGGGAGCCAACGCACTGTATAAAGGCGATCCGCTTGGGCTTCTCACCGTTTGATGGGCGTACTATCTTCCCTTCGGTCGGGCCGGAGGAGTTAACCATGCGCTCAAAATCAAGTGCGGTGATGACATCCGGCAACTTACCAGCGCCGTACTCACCGTACTTGCTGTGATCAAATGGGTTAAAGCCAGTGGCAAGCACGATAGCGCCGAACTTTTCGTTAATCAGCTCATCCTGCTGGTCGAAGTCGATTGCGCCTTGGGCGCAGACCTTCTTGCAAACGCCACATTTGCGCTTCGGCTTTTTCTCTCCCTCTTTCACCTCTACCGTATCGGGATCGGGGGAGTTCAAATACTGGCAATGCTCCTTATCGATTACCGGCACTTTCGGGACCGCCTGGGCAAACGGCACGTAGATTGCTCCACGCGGTGCCTTGCCATTCTCAAACTCATTCGGTATCTTTTTCTTCAACGGGCACTTGCCCACGCACTCCAGGCACCCGGTGCACGCCTTTTCGTCAACGAAGCGCGCCTTTTTCCTGATAGTGACGTTAAAGTTCCCGACGTAGCCGTTGACGTTTTCAACCTCGGAATATGTGAGAAGCCTGATGTTCGGGTGCTGAGCGACGTCAACCATTCTCGGCGATAATATACAGGCCGAGCAGTCAAGCGTCGGGAAGGTCTTGTCGAGCTGCGCCATTCGCCCGCCAATTGAGGGCTCGCGCTCCACCAGGACCACCTCGTAACCCATGCTGGCGATATCAAGCGAAGCCTGGATTCCTGCGATACCTCCCCCTATAACGAGCGCCCGTTTCTCCACGGGCACTTGGCCAGGGATAAGCGGCTTGGCAAATGTTACTTTCCCCACCGCCGCCTTGACTAAATCGAACGCTTTTTCCGTGGCCTCTTCTCTATCGGCCGTAACCCATGAGACATGCTCACGCAAGTTTGCGATCTCCAGCATGTATGCGTTGAGGCCTGCTTTTTCGATGGTTTTTCTAAACGTGTTCTCATGCATCTTGGGCGAGCAGGACCCGATAACGACGCGGTCCAACCGGTTCTCCTTTATCGCGTCGATGATGACCTTCTGCCCCGCCTCAGAGCAGGAATACTTTTGATGGCTGGAGTAGGCAACGCCAGGTATATTGATTGCCTCATCGGCGACCTTGGCAACATCGACCTTGCCGGCGATGTTTGCACCGCAATGACAGATAAATACGCCAACCCGTGCCATGCTAACCGACTTCCTTTACTTCTTGCCGTCGTTTATTAATGAGCCTCATAACATCGCCGCTTAAATCAAGGTGTTTATTATCAATACCTAAGCCCATGCCGATAAGCTGGGTGAAATATAAGACCGGTATTTCACGCTTTAGACCGTAACTTCCCTTCATAAGCGATTGGCGTTCGGCTAGATTCTGCTGACACAAAGGACACGGTGCTATGATAACGTCGGCACCGGCATCGATGGCCGCGTTTAAGATGTTGGTGACGATATGTAAGGTCATATCCTTATTGGTTAAGAAATACGCATTTCCACAGCACTCGGTCTTATGTGACCAATCAACTGGAACCGCACCGATCGCTTCGGTAATCTTATCGAGAGAAACGGGGTTTTCGGGATCATCAAACTGGGCTACCTGCGGTGGGCGCACGAGCAAGCATCCATAATAGGACGCGACCCTTACACCCGTAAGCTGATCACCAACCTTGCCATCAAAAAGGCCCTCCTCGAGCGCACGATAAATCGCCTCCGTAGCAGAGACCACCTCCACACTGCCGGGCAGGTACTCAAGACCTGCTTCAGCCAACAACTTGCGTGCAGGACCATCGTGCTCAAGCTCGATAGCAGCTTCTTTTAAGCTCGAGGAACATGATGTGCATGGGGCCACAATATCTCCAATATCTTCTGCCAGAACTAGGTTGCGACCGGCAACCGCCGCCGCTACCTCCCTATCCACCTTATGCGTTTGTGAAGACCCACAGCACGACCAGTCAGGTATCTCCTGCAGGCCGACCCCGAGCTTATCAAAGACTGCACGGGTCGCCACGTCAAATTCTTTAGCACCCGCACCGAGCGAGCAACCGGGGTAGTAAGCATATTTCTGCACTATTTACCCCCCTTGCCATCAAACATCTTCTGAAAATTCTTTAGGTCTTTGATTTTATGTGGCGATAGCGGAAGTTTTCCTCTACGAAACCACGATAATCCCATATCGATATCGCTAAAGTAATCGCGGTTTGCCATCTTTGCTGCCAAAGCAATACTCAATTCGTGTATACGGCCATTAGCCTTCATAGAGTCGAAGAATTTCTGGCGTAAAGCCAGCGCCGCCTTATCCGCAACAAGACCCTCACGCCTGGAAATTTGAGATAGTGCCTCACAAACCCGTGCCACATTGATATCGTTTGGACAACGTGTATAGCAGGTTGCACACGAGACGCAATTCCAGATCATTTTTGATTCGAGCACCTTTTTACTGCCCCATTGGGCCATGCGCATTACAACATGTGGAGGGATATCTTGGTACGGGGCCACTGGGCAGCCAGCAGTGCACTTACCACAGAGATAGCACGCATCGAGCTTCTGCCCGGATAATCTTTCGATCTCCTTCTTAAAATCCATATCAATGGATTTGAGCTGCGCGGATACGCTCAAAGCAATAACCTTCTTTCCGCTAGAAAAGTCAACGATATAGATTGTGAAACATTACACAATCTGCTTGCAATTTTAAAGACAGACTCTTCTGGTCTGCCCTTATTTACTTAATCCGCTTGCTTGTTCAATAACAAACAATTTATTTAACTATAGCCCCGTAGGCATTAGTATTAACCAATGTCTGAAAAAAATCAATACATTTTGGCAAATTCGCTAAACTTTTGACTATTGCTATATAATACCAAATAATGGCACTTTTCTATCAAGAAAATTATATACAGTCTCTCGGCATCTTAGCGGTGATTAACAGGGTGCAATGGGATAGCCTGCCACCCTTTCATAGCTGGTACTCCTATCGCTAATTTGAGCATAAAAAAGAGGCCTAGGCCTCTTTTTGCTCTTACTATTTATTAAGTGGCAATTATGCAGTGGCTTCTGATTCCTCAGGTGCCGCCGCCTTCGGAGTCGCTTCCTTCTTAGTGGCCTTAGCACCAGGAACAGTAATTTTCTCGATCTTAATTTTTGTTAAATATGAACGGTGACCAAACGTGCGATGGTAGTTCTTCTTGGGCTTATATTTAAAGACAATCACCTTATCGCCCCTGAGGTGCTCGATAATAGAGGCGACAACCTTTGCCTTATCGAGGTTATCAACTAAGACACGGTCATCTCGGACCATGACAACATCAGTGATATCGAACTTGTCGCCAGGGTTACCCTTGACCAAGTCAACAACTATCTGATCGCCCTCACTTACTTTATACTGTTTTCCGCCATATCTGATGATGGCATACACGGCAATCCCTCCTTAGCAACAAGCATTAATGCTATCATACGAGCGAGTAGCTGTCAACAAATTACCGGCTTGAAGTCGCCCTATTAAACCAGCTGGACTATGTGTTTTCAAGTAAATATACGGCGTTACAGACTATTTGTAAACCGCAAAGATAAACCCAAGTTGCACCGGTTCTTTGCTTCCCTTGATCACCTTTGAGATCTTCTCCATCTGCGTATCATAATATAACAACAATATCTACTAGGATTCGCGGTGATAATTAGTAAGCGTATCACTATCGCTACATAATGGATAGATCAACCGCCACGTGGATCACAATACGTTATAACATGACCGTCCCTTGCGAACGCGTTAATTCTTAAATTAGGCTCTACATGGGGGTTACATGTGTAAGCTGGTTTACACTATCTAGTTACTTAAGAAGTCTTGCCAAAGATCTGCTCTATCTGACTTTTAGTGCCTTCCTCGACTATCTCAATCTTGCCGATCGGAACGGCCTCGTCGAATATGAGATGGGCCTTTTTCCCCCAATCCAAACTCAGGGTGGTGCCGGAAAGTTTGCCTTTCCGCTCGAGAAATTCTTTCCCGACGGGATTCACCCTGAAGATAAATGACTCCGTAATATGGGTTGCGGCAAACTTTCTTATCTGCCTGTAGATCTGGATACCTACTGTGGATTCTGAGAGGACGACCCTCAGCCCGTGGCAGCAAGGGCATACCTCAGCCTGGAACTCAAGCAGTCCCTGGCTTACATTTTTTCTGGTCATCTCAACCAGGCCGAGCTTTGATATCTCAATAACCCGGGTCTTCGTCCGGTCGGATGCCAAGACCTCATTGAGCACCCGGAAAAGCTCCTCCCGGTGGTTGGGGTCGAGCATATCTATAAAATCTATGACAATGATGCCGCCGATATCTCTCAGCCGTATCTGCCGGACGATCTCTTCTGCCGCCTCGAGGTTTGTTTTAAAAATCGTCTGCTCAAGGTTCGTTTTACCGATATACTTCCCTGTATTTACATCTATCGCGGTGAGGGCTTCCGTATGGTCAATACTTATGTAGCCGCCAGAGCGAAGCCATACCTTGCGCTTCATAGCATTTTCAATATCTTGGTTGATATTGTACTTATCGAAAAGCGGCAACCTCTCGGTATATAGCTCCACCTTTTTGGTTAACTCAGGCTCGGTCGCTTCGAGAAACTCGATTATCGAGTGGTAATCCTCCTCATTATCGATGACCAGGCGCCTGAAATCGACGGAGAAAAGATCCCGCACTATCTTTAGCACAAGCTGGGGTTCCTGGTATATCAACCGGACCGGGGTCGATGATTTTACCTTGCGATCTATCTTCCTCCAGTAAAGAAGAAGCCTCTTTACATCAGCTCTAAGATCATCGGTAGTGGCGCCTTCGGCAGCCGTCCTTGCGATAAGGCCCTTATCGCGCGGCTTTATCTGGTCGCAGATCTCCTTAAGCCTGCGCCGCTCCTCATCGGGCAGCCGCCTTGAGACCCCGACAAAATCGGAATATGGCAGCAGTACAAGGTAGCGCCCTGGCAGCGTT
>DASQQM010000279.1:0-3631 GCA_035643475.1 Anaerolineae bacterium
TTCTTTTACATCATTCCAATGTTACCACTATCATCACACCCCAAGTTAGGTATTGTGACTAGCCAAGGAACATTCCCTCGCACTCAATTTCTTATGCCGTAACATCCAAGTTTAACTCCCCAAAAACGTGGAATAGCTAAATTATACAAGGAGGATTTATGACCAAGGACGAGTTCGTAGATGCCGTAAAGCAACGCGCTAATATCGATTCCGAAGAGGCCGAGCGGATAACAAGCGCCGTATTTCTCACACTTCGTTCCCGGCTAAGCCCCGAGGAGATCACCGATATTTCCGAGAGCCTCCCCGGCGACATAGAAGGCCTATGGGAGGGCAGGTGGCTTCAGAGAATGTTATCGAGGCTTCAAAGTCTCCGGGAAATGGACGAGTATGAATTCCTCGAACAGGTTCGCCAGGCTGCTGACCTCCCTGATCTCAATCAGGCCGAGCGCATGACCGAGATAGTTTTCGGTGTTCTCAAGAGCGCAATTCCGCAGGTGGAGGTAGAGCACATCTCACGCGAACTCCCCGAAGACTTGCGCGGTTTCTGGAAGGCCGCTTAACCTCATATGCTTGACCTTGCTTGTGGCCTAAGCCTCTAGTTCAGCCTTGAAGCTATTTCCAGCGACAGGTACATTAATACCGAGTAGGTCAGCTATCGTTTTGCCGAGATCGGCAAAAGTCGCCCTAACCCCAAGAGATTTTGGTTTCCCCAGGGATCTACCGTAAATGAGGATAGGAACGTACTCTCTTGAATGATCGGTACTTGGAGTCGTTGGGTCGCAGCCATGGTCGGCCGTTATAACGAGAATATCCCCGGGAAGCATGCGATTGATAACCTCGGGAATCCTCTCATCGACCGCCTCTAGGCCCTGCGCATACGCTACTGCGTTGTTCCGGTGCCCCCATTGGGTATCGAAATCAACCAGGTTTGTAAAGATAATACCTCGCCGCTGTTGCTCTACGGCGTTTATGGTCTCGTCGATACCATGCATATTGTTTTCGGTGTGTATGCCTTTCGTTATTCCCTGGCCTGCAAATATCTCTTGGATTTTCCCAACTGCATATATTGCGTAACCCGCCTCTTTAACATAGTCTAGAACTGTCTTGCCGGGTGGCATCAGCGAGAAATCCTTTCGCCTATGAGTACGGACAAAATTGCCCGGGGTCCCTACGAAGGGCCGGGCAATTACCCTAGCGACAGCGTGCTTCCCTTTAAGAATACCCCGCGCCACCTCACATATTCTATATAGCTCTTCTACTGGGATTATTTCTTCATGAGCAGCTACCTGGAAGACGCTATCCGCCGAAGTATATATGATTGGCTTGCCCGTCCTCATATGTTCCTCCCCGAGCCTCTCAATTATCTCGGTACCAGAAGCGGGTATGTTACCCAGAATATCCCCGTCTATCGCCTTTTTAAATGGCTCTATTACCTCCGGTGGAAAGCCCTGCGGATATGTTGGAAATGCGTGTTTCAAGCGAAGCCCCATCATCTCCCAGTGTCCGGTTGTCGTATCTTTGCCTGGCGATACTTCCGCCATCTTGCCATAAAAAGCTTCCGGAGATGAAGCCGGGGGGACGCCTTCAATGTGTATGATATTGCCTAATCCGAGCCTCCCCATATTCGGTAATCGCAAGCCCCCAACCACTCGAGCAGTATTACCAAGAGTATTGCTTCCCTCATCACCGTACTCATGAGCATCCGGGAGTTCCCCGACTCCAACACTATCTAGAACTATTATTATGACTCTGCTTATTTGCAGCATATCTGCTCCACTTCTCTAGGCCTCAATCCCCAGTCTCCGGTCCTGATGTGCCAACGTGCTAATGTAGTTACCCCATTTATGGGGCGATCTCTAGCAGTCCTTGGTCCCCAGTCAGTGAGGGTAAGAGACGAGGGTATTAAGATTGCCATGTCGACTGCCTATAGGCAGTCTCCTCGTAATAACAGGTATACATCTAAGGGTTAGTAGTCCATAGCCAGTAGTTCATAGAGTAGTGCCTACAAATCTTACCCACATCAACTGGTAACTGCAGCACTGAGTAACTCTACCCATATCTCTTTCCTTCACTGACATTAGCACGTTGGCACATTGGCACTTCAAGACAGTACCCACACCTCATTCCCACACTCTGCAGCACTGCAACACTGCAGCACTGGGTAACTGAATACCCACACCTCTTTCCCACATCCCTGGACCCCGGTCCCCGGACCCTGGTAACCCGGTCACCTATTCACCTATTCACCCATTCACCGACTCACCGACCTTCTGCTTTTCTCGCCTTTGGGTGGGTCCTCTCATATACGGCCTTCAATTTATCCTTTGTCACGTGCGTGTATATCTGAGTAGTCGATACATTTGCATGCCCAAGCAATTCCTGAACAGCTCTTAAATCAGCACCGTTTGCCAGTAGATGGGTGGCAAATGAATGCCTTAAGGAGTGCGGGTATATTTCCTTTATACCGGCCTTCTCAGCATACTTTTTAACTATCTTCCAACAGCTCTGCCTACTCAGCCGCTTCCCTCTTGAGTTCAAGAATAATGCAGGAGGCCGGTATCTGCCTGCAAGCTGATTCCTTGATTTATTAATATACTCGGTCAGGGCTTCGCATGCATGACTTCCTAGGGGGACAATCCTCTCCTTTGAGCCCTTTCCAAAACATCTCAGATACCCATTCTTTAGATCTATATCCTCGATATCTAGCGAGACAAGCTCCGTCACCCTTAGACCACAGCTATAGAGCAATTCTATAATAGACCTGTCCCTTATTGAACTGATGCCTGGGCCCATTGGTTGATTCAGCAATTTCTCGGTCTGTTTTACTGATAATGCCTTTGGTAGCTTTTTGGCCTTTTTTGGTGCCTTTATATCAGCAGTCGGGAAATTATCGGTTATCCCTTCCCTCACAAGAAACTTGTGGAACGACTTGATCGCCGCGACCTTTCTCGCTACTGATGCATCACCGTAGTAATTGCGAAGGGTTTTTAGGTAATCGAGGATAGTATCGTATGCGATATCGTCGTACGAGGTAACACCCGATTCGTAAAGATACGCTACATAACGACTCAGATCTCTCTTATATGCTTCTATGCTGTTTTTAGCTAATCCCTTTTCAACCGAGATATAGTTTATGAAGCTATCTAGCGCTTTGTGCATCGCTATATGCCACCTAGAGCTCAATACGACCTATCTTTTGCGCGGCCATAAGAATGGCTGTCAGTGTCTTGGCATCTTTTATCTCGCCCCGGGATGCCATCTCGACCGCATCCTTTAGAGGAATGGTAACTACCTGCATATCTTCTTCACCGGGCTCGCGCTCAGGTTCCCCTTCCTCGATAATGTTTGAAAAGTAGAGGAAAAACTTCTCATCAGTAAACCCAGCAGAGGTGTAGAATTCGGCCAACTTTTCCATGCTTATTGCGGTATAACCAGTTTCCTCCTTTAGCTCTCGAAGGGCACATGTCGCCGGGTCTTCGCTATCCGCCAACAGCCCTGCCGGTATCTCAAGCAACCTTGCCTTTATTGGATGTCGGTACTGGCTAACAAGAACAATCTCCCCCTTATCGTTCAAAGCCACAATCCCCACCGCATCGACATGCTTTATGACCTCCCTCTCCAATATGGCGCC
>DASQQM010000280.1:0-2348 GCA_035643475.1 Anaerolineae bacterium
CAGCAGAACAGAATGCCACATAGCGCCCATCAGGGCTGATGGAAGGAAAACAGCTGATCGCATTCCCCTGCTCGCCGGTATCTGAGATGCTCACCCGGCTTGTCTCGCCTCCTGAGCTCATCGAGTAATAGTAGAGGGTGTGCTCTCCTTCAGGGGCTACAAATGGAGCGGTATAGGTGTATTCGGACAAGTACACATACACGATTGAATCGATGTTATTCGTACCTGAGATATCCCCATCATAGACTATGTGGTAATTTGCTCCATTGCCCTTGGATATCCCAATAGTTGGGGTAAGCCCACCGGCTTGTGCGCCATAATTTATTCGTATGCGCCCATCTTTGCGAAGAATTACCTCAAAGTTGGTATCATACCCGTAAAGGGTTGTTGCCTGCCACCTAAAGCCGATTGAATCGGTATCTGGTTGGAACACATAGATATCATCACCAAGGCGCGCATCAGTTCTTAAATCATCCCACAGAGGCGCTATTGCAGCCTTATTATATAAGGTGGAGGCACTGTTGTCGTATGCAGTATCTGCAGCATCAAACCTAAGTAGACCATTACTTGAGAGATATACCTGATTATAGTTAGTGCCGTAGAAGGGGAAACTAAATGGAAGGGTAAACCAGTTGCCGGCATCATCGTCTCTGATATTTAGGGCGACCCCACCATCTATCCACTCTCGAGCCTGCCGTGAGTAGCTATAGCCAGTTGTAGAAGTTGAATCCCACTGGTAGTAGGTGGTTGCGGTCGCATTTGCTGTTAGCGTAATCGTTGGGGCTGTTTTAAACCAGCCATTCTCACCATCGGGAGATGATGGGGTGGTGGCAAGAGCCGTTGTCAAAGCAATTGCGTCTTTCATTGCTTGGACTGCAAGGCTTACTGGACTTATGTTTCCCGCCACATCCTTAGCAGAGGCGGTAAAGGTGATCAGCCCATCGGAGAGGCTAGTTAAGTTTAGAGTAGTGCTAAAGGTTCCACTTGATGTGGCAGTTGCGGTAACCTCGTGCACTCCATCTGATGCGGTGATATAGACAGTCGTGGTGGAATCAGCAGTGCCACTTACCGTTACACTTTCGACATTGGCCTCAGTGATGGTATCAACCGTATTTAATGCTGGGGTATTCGGTGGAGTGGTATCTACCTTGAACTGCGTGGTCTGGGTCGTCTCAGTATTTCCCGCCGCATCCATGGAGTAGAAGGAGAGGGTGTGCTCTCCTTCAGGTGCTACAAATGAAGCGGTGTAGGTCGTCTCTACCCCAGCGTCCCACTGGTAATAGGTTGTTGCGGTCGCATCTGGGGTAAGGGTAATCGTTGGCGCAGTTTTAAACCAGCCAGCATCCCCATCGGGAGATGAGGGATCGGTAGTAATTGAGGTGGTAATTGAAGTTGATGGCCCATCCACGGAAAGGATATTTCCAGCTTTGTCATAGGTGTAGGTGATCGTGTTGCCATTGTCATAAGTAGCTGACTTTACCCTGCCTAACTCATCATAGGTATATGTGACTGCATGTGCTGGCAGCACAAGAGAAAACACAACCAGAAAAACAACTGCCCACTTAATACAAAGTCTACTCGCTCTCACCGTCTCCTCCTTGCCTGAAACACCTTTATTAGATTGCCCTGCTACCGCTTGATTATAGCACTCTTTCTGCAAACGTCGAGGGAATCCTTCTTATTTCGTAAAGAATTTTCAAATCTTCTTCTTATCGGTGTGTGGAGTAGGTATGGATTGCTTATCTGCTGTAAGAAAATGGTAAATTACTACGTCTAGTGAATAGGTAGGCTTATAGGGTAGGTGTGGGTTATCCAACATGCGTTCTGAGATAGGTACAGGATTGCATTTATACCTAGAGATACTGGTGCCCTAAGCTGAAGTTATCGCTCCTTTGCATGCAAAGGAAACGCCTTTCAGCAGGTCAGACAAACTCAGGATATTAGCAAAGAAAAATGATTGGTATATTCTTTTTAGGCAGCTTTGCCTTTTGCGTGATTTGGGTATTAACATATACTAAGCTGATCTATGGTAGATGAAGGCCTATATACTGGGGTAGAGAGAGGTCGTTGAGGATTGTCACCGCTGCTTTTTCTTGACACTTCTCAATCGGTTATCAGAGGAGCACCAATGACCAATAATCGCATAGCGAAAATACTAAGAATAATCGGATTACTACTGATTGCCGTCGGTGCGTTCATAATCCTGCAATTTTTCTATTCAGATATCTACGCGGGCCTTAATCAGAGGAAGCTTCACGATCAGTGGAGCAGGGAGGCGAGTAAAGCAATAAGCGCAGCCGATAGTACACGCACTGCTTCCCGGGAAACCACAGCGAAGACAACACCGA
>DASQQM010000281.1:0-3117 GCA_035643475.1 Anaerolineae bacterium
GGAAGGGATCGACAGAGGCACTCATTGATGAGCCTGTAGCTATTGGCGTTCCCCTGCTTATAGTTGATGCGCACACCGGTAAGGTGTACGAGCGCAAACCCAAAGGAGAAAATCTTTTTAGGTAGGTTTGGTTACAGCCAGGGTATTAATTGCAGACCGCTTGTAAGTAACATACACCTCATTTACTTTGATCCCAGAATATACGAACCCCAGGGAATTATCCCACACGAAGGTGGGCTGAGGCCCGGCTGGACCATGGGCATCAAAAACCTGGATAACTACATAGTCGATGCATTATCCGGGAAGGTGTACAGGGGCGGCAGCCTCAACACGATGTACGAGTTTCGGTAAGCTACGGGAGCTGCTTGAGCCCCGTGGCCTCTGGGAGAAGATACTCGACGTTAACGGCCGTCTGCTAAAAGAGCTCCTTGATGACGAGGCATCCCAGGGTGAGCTGCGTAAGCTCATCGACACCGCCAAGGAAGTCGAAGAGATCAGCTATGTCCTTTATGAAAAGGGTGAACTGGTTAAGGAATAGCCAGGAGCCAGGAAAAGTGGGTCGTATCTTATATGTAGGTGTCAATAGGTAGCTTAACAACATAGCGCTCTCATAGCTCTCTCGTCAGCTGACAACTATTAGCCGTACCGACTTGTATGTAGCTGCAGTTAGCGTTACCATCTTAGTTAGAAGCTGCCTACAAGTACTTGTATAATCCTTTAAAGCAGGAATCCCAGTAATAAGCATTAAGGAGCACCTATGAAACGATTGAGCCTTATTATCCTAAGCCTTATTATGGTATTAATACTCACATTTTCCTTAACTTCGTGCAACCATAAACCCTCTCCCACTAGAGCTAGTAAGAATTTGATAGGGGATAGCGAAAATAAGGAGGCCAATACCCCGGTATACAGCGGTCCGTGGACATCGAAGGAGAGCACGATTACAGTAGACGGCATCATCGTCAAGGTCGGCACTTCTGTAAGCCTCAAAGTTAAGAACGGATACCCAGAGCGCCTACCGGAAATAATAGCTGTAGGTAGAGGCCCAAGTAAAGACGAGGTTCTGGGCTGGTTCGCCCCATTAAGGGCGGTTGAAGATACCCAATCCACCCCATCCCACTTCTATCCTGCAGGCAGCCGGTGGTACCTGATCGATTACAAGGGGGTTAAGAGGGGTAGGGTTTCAATCGATAAATTTGACAGCATCAGCTACGTTCGCATCGGCGGTGGCGATGCAACTCAGCCCGATACCTTTAAATACGCAGACGGCGATCGAATGGTTAAAGAATTTATTAAAAAGCACGGTGGCTTACCAGATGGCAAATTTACTCCCGAGGGTACGGGCTTCAAAGAGAGTACGTCCAACAGGGGTGCTGTTGTCTATTTTCAAAACGGGCTCATGAATAACTTCAGGGGCGTGGATATTAATGATGATTATATCGAGGCCAGCGTTAGCCGCTCCTATGGAGCCCATTACTTCAGGCGCTGGCATGAGTTTAAAGCATATGGCGAGCCTAAGCCATTGCTTACACCAGAGCAACTGGCGAAGAAAATAGTCCGCAAGTATAAGAAGGTTTGGGAGCGCCAGCCCGATAAGTATGGCGAAATACTCTCTGGCAAGAAGCGCCTTGGCATCGATTTTACGCTCTTCGTCTATTTCGATCCCCGGCCGCGCGATGCCAAACATTTTAATGACGAGCTAGTTATCTACCATCCGGGATGGTCTGTGCGAGTAAACAAGCTCGAAAAACGGCGCATGTATTTTTATGGAGGACCATATACACGCCCGAACGAAAACGCACCTAAGGGGCAAGACTTTGATCTTGTTGATGAGCCAGTAGGCATAGGCGTCCCATTGCTAGTTGTCGATGCCATCACTGGGAAAATATATGACAGTAAACCCAAAGGAGAAAACCTTTTTAGGTAGCTTAACAGATGCCAATCCTGCATTAGAAGGTACGGACTATGATAAAAAAGCTCATCTACATATCTATCTCCTTTTTACTAATGGCTTTTGTTGTCCTCACCTTCATCTCTTACGAGAGAGGCGGGACGAGTAAGTTTTTAGCGCCGCCTGAAATCATCAAAGTAGATGCAAAGAAGAATGGGTTGCACATAACCGAATTTACCTTGCCAGCTAGATTTACGGTCGATGGGGTTGAAATTCAGGCTGACCGGAGGGAGATTAAGTATCCTGATAAGCTGCCCATCCTTTATATCAAGGAAGAAGAACTTGGCGAGAGAAATATAAGTAGGTGGTTTAAGCCGAGGAAGATTGACTTTCTGGGAGAAACAACGGCGACAACCGACCCCACTTCCCTTGCGTTTACCGAATCAAGATGGGCCATCGAGGGCGCCGAGAATGGCTATGTAACCATAGGCAGCCTCGGATCGCTCACCTTTACAAGGAACCCACAATTTTCCGATCAGCCCTTCGACGTGACAAAGATAAAGGAAGATGAGTTACGGGCGCAAGCCACCTCTTACGTCGAAAAACACGGTGGGACTCCGAGTGATGCAGAGATCGAGGCCGTATGGACTGGGTTGCGCCGCCGTAGTGGCCCAGGCAAGTATAGAAATGCGTCCAGCATACCCAGCAGCCATTATGCAGAGATACGCTACCGCCATAGCTACAAGGGTATCCCCATCAACGATGATGTGATCGCGGTAACCCTCAATCATGGGGTAAATGAGTACGTGCGACGCTGGCATACCATTACCCCGGGGCCCAAATCCAAAATAATAACGCCAAGGGCTGCAGTCGAATCCGTAATAAGGGCGGATAAGACACGCATAAAGGGCCAAGGGGCGATCAGCACATATGGCATAAGGCTCGTGTATTTCGACCCTAAGCTTCACGACCCAACTACAGCCTCAGAAAAGCCCGTTCTGCGTCCCGGCTGGGTTATCGGCCTTAAGGAGAGGACAGAGTACCTTGTCGATGCGTTTAACGGCGGAGTGTATGAGTTTCACGTTATCGGGTTAAATTCCTACAGCTCTACCTTGATGTATGAGCTGTACTAGTGCTCTGTCGTGCTTGCAATGACTGCTGTCAATGTGGTAGCGACAAAGCAATCCTATACTTATAGCCATTGCTTTTAAGGTTGCCACGCTCCC
>DASQQM010000282.1:0-10730 GCA_035643475.1 Anaerolineae bacterium
GAGCCTGAAGGTATAAAATGCGGTAAGAAGTGCGGTAAGAAGGCCCACCGCATAGATCGCCACATGCCCACTTGAGTAGGCCCCGGCAAGGATCTCATCTTTACTCCAGAACCCACTTAAGCCGGGGAATCCCGCCAGAGCAAGGCCACCGATGATAAAGGTGATGGCGGTTATTCTCATCCTTCTGAAGAGCCCGCCCATATCAAAGATCTCCTGGCTGTGGACCGCATGAATCACGCTTCCGGCACCTAAAAAGAGCAGCGCCTTGAAGAAGGCGTGCGTCATAAGATGGAAGGTTCCGGCTGCAAAGGCGCCAACGCCAAGGCCCATCATCATGTAGCCTAGCTGGCTGATGGTAGAATAGGCCAGTATCTTTTTGATATCGGTTGCCACAAGGGCAATTGTTGCCGCCATAAAGGCGGTAATGGTGCCAATTACTGCGACAAACTGCATGGCAGCTGGTCCCTGCTCAAACAGCGGATAGGAGCGTGCCACGAGAAAGACTCCGGCTGCTACCATGGTAGCCGCGTGGATCAACGCGCTGACCGGTGTCGGACCTTCCATGGCATCTGGTAACCACACATGAAGCGGGAACTGTGCCGACTTACCTATAGCCCCGAAGAAGAGAAGTATCGCAATCAGCGATGCTGTTGTCGGGGCGAATTCCATCGCAAATACTTTATTCATATCGAGCGTCCCGGCCGCCAAGAAGAGAAGTATTAGTCCGATACCGAACCCGAGATCTCCTACCCTGGTCACCATAAAGGCTTTCTTGGCCGCATCGCTCGCGCTTCTCTTTTCAAACCAGAAGCCGATCAACAGATACGAGAAGAGACCGACGCCCTCCCATGCCATATACATCTGCACGTAATTAGGAGAGAACACCAGAAGCAGCATCGAGGCGGTAAACATGGAGAGGCACGCATAGAACCAGCCTATGCGCTTATCACCATGCATATAACCGACTGAGAATATCTGGACCAGCATGCTTACGAACGTCACAACAACCAGCATCATCGCGGCTAACGAATCAATCATCAGGCCGAAGGTCAGCTTAAGATTACCGACCTCAAGCCAGGTAAACGTTAACTGGCCATGTAATCCGCCCAGCACATCAATCAGGGCTTTAATGGATAGCAAGAAAGCTACTGCTACCGCGGAAACCCCAATATACGACGATTTTTCGCCAAGCTTCTTGCCGAATATCAGAAGTGTTACGAAGCTTAAAACTGGCAACAACACTATAAGCGAAAGGTAATTCATAATCATCTTCTCCGGTTACCACTTAAAGATATTAAACTGGTCCAAATTTACCGACTGCATGTTTCTATAAATCATTAATATTAAGGCCAATCCGACAGCCACTTCAGCCGCTGCGATAGCCATGACAAAGAGTGCAAACATCTGTCCCGAGATCAGATCTGGCGTAACATACCTTGAAAAGGCTACGAGATTAAGGTTGGACGCGTTAAGCATAATCTCAACCGATAGAAGAATAGTTATAGCGTTCCTTCTTAATAAGACCCCTATCAGCCCGATCCCAAATAGTACCGCACTTAGTATTAGATAATAAGACAGAGGTATCATGACCTACCCTCCTCGCGAGCTATGACAACCGCTCCTATTAACGCGGCCAACAAAAGCACTGATATCACTTCAAACGGTAAGATATAATCACTCATGAATAACTTACCTATAAGCGATGTTGTATCCTTTACCGGCGTGATCTGCGAGATCTTAAAGACCGTATCTTTTACCACGAGAGCGAGCAAGCCCACAAGCGCACCGACCGCGATTAGGGTAACCCCACGCTGTTCTAGAGCTGAAGTGAGCCGCACATCGGTCATCTGCGCGGTTAACATAATACCAAAGAGTAACACGACGACTACTCCACCGACGTAAACAAATACCTGCATAATTCCAACCAGGTCAGCATTGAGCAGGAAGTAGAAACCGGAAATAACCAGCAGATACGCCCCTAGAAACATAGCGGCGTGAAAGAGGTTTCGACCAGTAACCACCATTATTGCACTTGCAATAGCCATAGCCGCCAGGCTGAAAAATATAATCTGCGAAACTATGTCGTTCATCTTTTTACCCCTTGAACCAACTTATTTTGTCGCCTAACGCCTAAGAGCGTGTTCCTTATCATAGAAAAGCTTTTCCTTGATAAACTCGGCATTCTCATAATCTTTACTCATCACAAGCGCCTTAGTCGGGCACACCTCCGCACATAAGCCGCAGACCATACACTTGGTGAGGTCGAGGTCATATTTAAGGACCTTTCGCTCGGTCTCCTGTGGACCCGTTCTTTCTACCTCAATGCAGTGTACGGGGCAAGTGCGTGCGCACATCGTACACCCGCTGCAATTTCCATTGTTGCAGACGAGGCAACGATTTGCCTCACGGATAGCCTCTTCCTTGGTAAAACCAAGCTCTACTTCGGCAAATCCCTTTAGACGCTCTTCAAGAGGGATCATCGCCATATGTGTTCTGCGCCTATTCGGTTCAACCCAATCCATATAGACCTGCGGGTAGTTGTACGGCTTTGGAACTACCCGCGCCGTTCTGCCATCCTTTAGATCGATCCCACGCAGGAATCTATCGAGGGATTCGGCGGCCTCATGACCACTTGCAATTGCCTGAATCGCAGCACCCGCACCTGTTACAACCTCACCTGCTGTAAATACCTTTGGGTTGCTCGTCTGGAGCGTCAGCTTATCATAGACAATTACACCCCTGTCGTTAAGCTGGATACCCGTCCCCTCAAGAAAACTAAGATCCGTTTTCTGGCCGATAGCCGTAACCACCGTATCCACATCCAGAATAAACTCGCTGCCCGGAATCGGCTCAGGCCGACGCCTTCCAGAAGCATCCGGCTCCCCAAGGCCCATCCTTATACACTCAAGGCCTGCAACCTTTCCATTCTCAACGATAACTCTTTTCGGATTGGTTAAAAGTTCAAATATGATGCCCTCTTCTTCGGACTCATATATCTCCTCATATCGAGCGGGCATTTCAGTTTTACCTCGACGGTACACCAGGTACACTTTCTCTGCGCCAAGGCGAAGCGATGTTCTGGCGCCATCCATAGCAACATTTCCACCGCCCACAACCGCAACGCTCTTTCCTATTTTGGGATCGTTGTCGAAATTCATCTCTTTTAGTAAATCTAAACAACCCCAGACACCCTCGGCATCCTCGCCCTCAATTCCCAGGTCCCACCCAGCAGGCAGACCGGTTGCGATTAAAACAGCATCGTAAGAACTGATAAGTTCGCTTAACTGGATATCCTTGCCAACCTCAACATTGGTCTTTAGCTCAACGCCGAGAGCGCATACCGCATCAACATCCCATTTCAACTTATCCTTTGGCAATCTATATTTGGGGATACCGGTGAGAAGCGTCCCGCCCCCTTGGGGGTTTTTATCGTAAACCGTTACATAATAGCCCTGCTTCGCTAAAACCTGCGCTGCAGTGAGGCCGGCAGGTCCAGCCCCGATAATCCCAATCTTTTTATTCTTAGTTTTTGCGATAGGCTCGGGATGAGGCATATCCATACACTCATCTGCAGCAAATCGCTTCAGGTCACGGATAGAGATTGGCTCGTCGAAGAAGTTTCGACGGCATCCCTCTTCACATGGCCTGGTGCATACGCGACCGATCGCAGCTGGAAGCGTGCACCTCTCACGTATTAAATCAAGGGCGTCTTTAAACCGCCCTTCAGCTATAAGCTCGACATAACCACGAGCATCAACATGCGCGGGGCACGAATAGACGCAGGGTGGAAGCTTTCCGTCTTTATCCCTGTCCTCGATGGTCGCATTAAACTCGCCTAACACGTTCGGGAACTTCTCCGTCTCCGTCGATTCGCCCATAACGCCCTTCAACATCGGAGCACCCCGCCAGCGCTCTGCTAACTGAGGTTTCTCATACGGGTAAAACTCAGTCACCCGGGGTGCCCTTAACCTCTTCGCGGTAATATTGTGACCTATAAATATACTTTTCCATGCATCTATAAAGCTTGAAATTCGTCCGGCCATTTCATCAACCTTCTCACTAAAGAATCATCATTACTATTCCGGTTATCAATATATTAATAAGTGCAAGAGGTAGGAGAACCTTCCAACCCAGATCCATTACCTGATCAATACGGAAACGCGGGAGCGTCCACCTAATCCACATGATGACCCAGATTGTGGCGAATGTTTTAATAAGGAACCAAATCGGTCCCAAAAACTCCGGCCCTGGGCCGTGCCAGCCGCCAAGGAAAAGCACCGTAGTTAGAGCTGCCGCTGCAAGTAACGCTACATATTCAGCGAAGAAGAAGAAGGCCCATCGCATTCCGCTATACTCGGTATGATACCCTTGGATTAGCTCAGATTCGGTTTCTGGAAGATCGAACGGCGTACTATTGATCTCGGCAAGCGTTGAGACCAGAAAGACTATAAACCCAATCGGCTGTAGGAGTAGATACCATATGCTCTGCGCACCTACGATTGACGATAACTTAGCGGAACCGGCGATCATAACGATGCCTATAACCGAAAGAGCCCTCGGCACCTCGTAGCTCACCATCTGCGCCGCCGAGCGGAGGCTACCTAAAACAGCATACTTATTGTAAGATCCAAAACCCGCCATTATGATACCAGCTACACTGATAGCTGGTATTGCCAACACGTAGAGCAGACCTACGTTCAAGTCCTGTATGACGATACCCTTGCCTATCGGCAAAACCAAGAACCCAAGGTATGTCGGTATAAACGCTACTACAGGAGCCAAGCGGAATATCCATGGGTCAGCGTTTTTTGGGAAGATGTCTTCTTTGCTTAAAAGCTTTATAGTATCAGCAATCAACTGTAGAGATCCATGCCAACCAACATGCATGGGTCCATAGCGCAATTGGAAATCCGCCATTGTTTTACGCAGCAAATAGACGTTAACAATAACACCTAACCCGCATATTGCAAAGAGTATTACGCCTAGCACGGCTGCAATTGATGCATCTAATGCCCAAATTGGTATGCCGGAGTTATTTGAAAACTCAAGAAGCTGCGTGCTTGTTAGCATTAGCGATCCACCTCTCCAAAGACCGGGTCAAGGGTACCTAGGGTTAGAATAACATCACCGAAATACGTGCCTTCTGACATAGCCGGTAATGCCTGGAGGTTCCCAAAGCTTGGGCCTTGTATTTTAACCTGATAAGGCTTAGGAGTACCATCGCTTACTATATAATAGCCAAGATCACCTCTGGGTGATTCAATATGGCCATATGCCTCGCCTACCGGCGGCGTTAAAAGATTTGGAACACCCTTGGCGATGACGGGGCCTTCTGGGATCTGCTCAATTGCCTGTTCGATAATTCTTATGCTCTGTTTGATCTCATCGGATCTTATATATGCACGATCATAATTATCGCCTTTAAACCTGACCACCACATCAAAGTCGAGTCTTGGATATACCGAATATGGATCGACCTTCCTTACATCGTACGCAACACCGGTTGAGCGCAGCGGTGGGCCGGTCAGGCCCCAATCCAACGCCTGCTCAGCCGAGAACGGCGCAACGCCAATGAACCTCTTTTTGAAGATATAGTTACCAAGCAGCAGCCGGTCGTAATCATACATCTTCTCTTTAAGCTTAGTGACAAAAGCAAGCGTTTCGTCCAGCCATCCATCCGGTAGATCGGCCCTTACGCCGCCTATCTTTATATAGTTATAGGTTAACCTCGCTCCACATACCTTCTCGTACAGGGATAATATCTCTTCACGATCATCAAAGAAATAGACGAACGGTGTTATAGCGCCTGCCTCCAAGCCTGCCGTTGACAAGAAGACAAGGTGCGATGCTATACGCTGTAACTCACCTACTATGACCCTTATATACTCAGCCCTTTCAGGAACCTCTATATCGGCAAGCTTTTCAACCGCTAAACAATAGGCCCAGTTGTTGGTCATCGATGCTACATAGTCCATGCGGTCGGTATATGGGACAAACTGTGCATATGTTCTATTCTCTGCTATCTTCTCAAAGCACCTATGCAGGTAACCAATATCAGGCTCAATTTTGGTAACGATTTCACCATCAACATGAAAGATAGCGTGAAAGACACCATGTGCGCTTGGATGCTGCGGACCAAAATGAATCGTGAGCTCTTCCGTTCTTATGCCTCTGTTGTTTTCTGTCGTCTCATCAAGCTCGAATTCTTTCTCAAGCTCGTCGAGCTTTTCTTTGGATGTTTTCATCTCTTCTAATTTACTCATTCTTATCAGACCTACCCGTATTTTCCTTATGGACTGCGGTCGGCTCATCTTTTGCAGCCGGCTTCTCTTTTATACCATCGTCCATGACGAGCATATGATCATCGCTATAATCCTTACGTAGCGGATGACCAATCCAGTCCTGCGGCATAAATATCCTGCGCAGGTCTGGGTGACCTTTAAATATCACACCGAAAAGATCATACGTCTCTCGCTCATGCCAATTTGCAGCGGACCAGAGTGGAACAAGGGAATCAATCACGGGGTCGCTTTTCGGAACTTCCGTCTTAATTATTACTCCGACTTTGTTCCGCCGTTTTGTTGAATATATTCTATAGACAAGTTTTATGCGATCCGGATAGTCTACCCCCGACACGAATAAGAAGAGATCGAACCCCGCTGCCTTAAGCCCAATTGCTGCTTTCAGAAGATCCTTTCTGTCAACTGTAAGCGTATAACCAAGCCCTTTTTCATCGACAATCGTTCCCTTTTCAGGCATATTGCCGTTATTCTGTTCGCTTAATATAATCTCATCGCTCATTAATCTATCTTCCCTCTGGCCATAATCTTCTCTCTTAACATCTCTATACCATGAAGCACTGCCTCAGGCCGAGGTGGACAACCTGGCACATATACATCAACCGGGATAACCTTATCGGCACCCCTCACCACGGTGTAGCTATCATAGTGGAATGGCCCACCATTGATCGCACACGCTCCTAGCGCAATAACGTACTTAGGTTCAGCCATCTGCTCATAAAGCTGCTTTACCATTGGCGCCATTTTTCGAGTTATAGTTCCAGCAACCAGCATAAGATCGGCCACCCTGGGGGAATTTCGAAATATGACTCCGGACCTATCGGCATCAAGCTTTGCCTGGTTGATGATCATGATGGTATCAATTGCACAGCAAGCAAGACCAAATCCCAACCACCATAGGGAGTTCTTACGACTCCAATTAAGAAGGTCTCCTGACTTGGCAAGCACTATATTGAGGCCTTGCGATTGTTCTTTTAAAATACCTTCTTTTACTATGTCCACTTTAAAACTCCTTTGCGCCATGCATAAAGAAGACCCAACAATAGAATTGCGATAAAGATCAACATTTCTACGAAGGCATAGATTCCGAGGTTCTTAAACACGACCGCCCACGGGAAGAGGAATATCATTTCAACGTCGAAGACAACAAGAAGCAGGCCAAAGATGTAGTAGCGCATCTTAATCTGAACACGAGGATCGCCAGTCACATTAAGATTTCCGCATTCGTAGATTTCATACTTTGCGGGGGATGGTTTTTTTGTCGCCAACAGTTTTGACACGCCGAGGGCAGTCGCCACAATTACGATGCCAACGAGCGCAATAACAGAAAAATAAATAATTTCACTTACCATCAGTCGCTGTCTCCCCAGTTAAAACTGCAGCTTCCTCAGACGCGCTAAAATCCGCGACTTAGCCGCTTATCATTATCGATAATTCTTTATGTTGCTAAGAGTTGGATCAATTTAGGCGCTCCCAATAGCCCTTTTGTCTATTTTGTTGCTCAAGCTCTTTCTACACCCAACAGGTGTTTTGGAGTTGAACGGTCAATCCATTCTCTGCTCTATTTGAGGTTTTATAACCCCTATTTACAAAAACCTAAATACCCCTATCAGCGGACGCTTAACCGGCGGTCAAAGACCGGCTCCACCCTCTTACGTGGCATCCTATCCGACTAGTTCGTCCTCACTGAAAAATATCGGAATTTCCCTGTTCGCTGATTCAACTGAGTCAGCGCCGTGCACAACGTTTTCCGAGATCTCTTCGGCAAAGTCTCCCCTGATCGTTCCTGGTGCCGCCTCTCTGGGGTTCGTTGCACCCATTATATCACGAACACGGCCCACTGCGTTATCCCCCTCCAGAACCATGGGAACAACGGGGCCCGACATAACGAACTCGACCAGCTCATTATAAAAAGGCTTTCCTTTATGTATGGAATATAGCTCCTCGGCCTTTTCCATGGAAAGCCTCGTCATTTTTAAAGCCACCAGCTTCAGGCCAGCGCCTTCATATCGTCTGATCACTTCACCGGTTAGAGATTTTCTTACTCCATCCGGTTTTACCATCGTGAATGTCCTCTCCAATTATTGACCTCCGCCGGGCGCTGTTTGTGAATTTCATAGCAATCTACGCACCGGATATAATTTAACAGGAACTCCCGAAACTTTCAAGCGCTCAGCACATTTTTTTGAAAATATTTAACCAATCGATCTATCTACGTGCTATTTTGTCACAAACAGTGCTACCCTTAAAAGTAGCTGTCAGCTATCAGCCGTCAGCCATCAACAATTATTATCTATTATCGGAACCTACGCCTTTAGAGTTAATCTTTAGGCGAATCATAGGATCTGCTGGCAGTATGGGCAAATCGCCCAGTTATTCTGGAGGGGTCGGCTACAGGAAGGGCATTGCTTTTTAAGCTTTACCTTGCAATACGGACAAATGAGAAAATCTTTCTCAATCGGTTTGTAGCACGCCGGGCAGATTCCACCGCCGTTGTTGAGCAAAGCTTCTTTCGCTTTAATCTCTAGCTCTCTCTCACGTGCGTCATCTAAAAATTCAGGAGGACGAACGATAAGGTACACCAGCCAACCGGCGATAGGGAAGAGAAGGGTTACTATCGTCCAGTAGAATGCCATAGCACCTCTTCTTGTCGCATCCGAGTACGTCCATTTCGCAAGGCTCAGATAGAGGACGAAGGCGAACAGGTATAAAAGATTGACAATCAGCTTGAAAACCGGCGAGCTAAAAAAATCGACTATTGATTGAAAAAACTCCACTTGTACCCCTTGCTTTATCTCTGGCTAGTATCTATTTTACCTATTTCTGAGAATGTGACCAGTACTATATTGCTGTGATCGATCCTGTTTTTTCTATTACTACGTTCGGGCTGCGGATTTACGTGCTATATGATTGTTGATTAGTATCTCACGCGCATCGGCCACGGTATAAAGCGAACCTGTTATACAAACCAGGTCCTCAACCGATGCCTGTAAAACTGCTTTATCGATAGCTTTTTCTAGGTCTGGTTCTATAATATAGCTGTTTCCGGTATATCTGGCAACATCGTTTAGTTGATCAGTGCTTGCCGACCTATAGCTATTATTTTGTGTTAGTACTGTTAATGAGGCATATCCAGCGAGTAACCGGAGTATTTGTTCAACATCTTTATCGCTCGAAATTGCCAGAACTACAAATAAATTTTTAAATTTAAATGCTTCTGGTAGACCCCTCACGAGCATCCCTATGCCATCGGGATTGTGGGCCCCGTCAAGGATGATTAAGGGCTTCTTGGATATAACTTCAAAGCGGCCTGGGCAGGACAAGCCTGCAAGACTATCAATTACCGTACTTAAAGGAATTTTCCGACCAGTAAAGGCCTCAACAATCGCGACCGCCATCGTGAAGTTCGCGACCTGGTACCCAGCAAATATCGGCAGCAATATATTGTCGTAGGATGAGAAGAGACCGCTTATAGAAAAGAGGGCACCCTCATCCTTAATAATCGATATATCGCGTGGGCCAAAATCCTTCCCAAAGATCCTGGTCGGCACCTTTAACGTTTCGCATCGCTCTTCGATCTTTTCAAGAGCGCCGGCTGGTACATCGCCAATGATAGCGGTGCAGCCGCTCTTTATTATATGGGCCTTATCCCATGCAATTTCCTCTATGGTATCCCCGAGCCTGTCGGTGTGGTCGAGGGATATACCGGTTATTGCCGCGACACGTGGGCGCACCATGCTTGTCGCATCCCACCTGCCGCCCAAGCCCACCTCAAATACGGCTGCATCGACCTCCTGCCTGGAGAAATAGTGAAAAGCCATCGCTGTAAGTATCTCAAATTCCGTCAACTCGCCATATTCTAAGCGCACCTCTTCAATTGCCGGGAGGATCTCTTCCAAGGTGCGAGCAAAACCACCCTCAGTTACCAGCACGCCATCGATAGTGATTCTCTCTCTATACGAGTGGAGATGCGGTGAGGTATAGCATCCGGTTTTCAAGCCGGATACAGAAAGAAGCTTGCTCACCATCCAGGTTGTCGATGTCTTCCCATTCGTACCGGTGATCTGTATCGTCGGATACGTTAGCTGGGGGTCGCCAAGTATCCTACAGATAGCCCCAATCCTCTCAAGACTAGGATTTATCCCAAACTTAAGCGCACCTTCTATGTAGTGAATTGCGTCGGCGTAGGTCATGTTGTTGCTCTTTCCTCTTTCTCCAGGGGCCAGGAAAAGCTTGCTACGATTGACTCCCATATGTCAATAGCTTATCTTACTTAAATAATTCTAAAAGATCGCCCGATAAATCGGGCAACTACGGGCGGACACAGGGTCCGCCCCTACATTCCTGGTCACCAGGTAACCTGTGGTCTCTTACCCACACCTCTTACCCACATCCCTGGACCCTGGTCCCCTGACCCTGGACCCTTTTATA